>JBNKSB010000268.1:0-10954 GCA_050297095.1 Pontiella sp.
TGGCTCCTTCTTTTTTTTGCGGTATTGCTGTCGGGATGCGCCGGTTTGATGAGCGGCAAGCCGCCGGGGCCGTGGTACGAGGCCTACCAGCCGATCAACGATCCCGTATCCGATGCCTTTTTGGCTGCTGTGCGGGAAAAGGCTGAATCCGAATTCGGTATGCCGGCCATACCGGTCAAGAAGATCCTTTTGCGCCGCTCCAAAAAAGCCGAAGAGGCTCGTCGCTATCGCATCGGGGAGGATTTTTCGCTGACTGAATGCGTTGATTCCACCAACGGCCTTTTCGTGATCTATATCGGGGTCGACCCGGGCCATGAAAACTATTTTGCCTTGCTGGCTCATGAGTGTCTGCACCTGCTCAATCCCTATGTTACCGATTGGTACATGGAGGGCATGGCCACGGTCTTTTCGGAGCAGGTGTGCGCCGAGCAGGGAAAGCAGTGGGGCGACTGGAAACGCCATTTCATGAAGTCGAATCGTGATCCGTATGCGCTGTCGTATCGCATGATGCTCGAATTGCAGGATGCTTTTCCCGAAGCGTATCCCCGGATGGTGCAATGTACCGTGTCCCAGGTTTCCCAATCCAACCAATGGTTGCGCATCGATATCGACCAATGGATTGCATCTTTGCCGGAAGATCGGCAGCAGGAGGCGCGCGAAATCATCGCCCCCTACACCCCCGTGCTACGCAAGCAAACCAACAAGATCTACGCTTTTGCCGTGCCCCAAGCCCCGTAACACAAGGAGGAATGCCATGCCCATGTTGAGCCTGAAATGCACACAGGAAATCTCCGACGATCTGAAGCGGGAACTCTCCGCCGCCGTTGCAGAAACGCTTGGCAAGCCGGAACAGTACGTCATGGTGGTGGTTGAAAAGGCCTCCATGCTGATGTCCGGAGAAAAGGGCGATGCCGCCTACGTCGAGGTGAAGAGCATTGGGGGCCTGAACGGCACCGTGAACGCTACGCTCACGAAGAAGATTTGTTCGTTGCTCCACGACCTTCTGTTGATCCCATCCGAGCGGATCTATGTTACATTCCAGTCCGTTGAGCGCGATTACTGGGGATGGAACGGTTCTATGTTTGGTTAGTGCCGGCCGGGGTTATGGCAATTCCACCCGATGCAGGACCTCGTATTCCGCGCCATGCGGGGTAAGGGTGCTGGCCATCAGCGCAACGTGGTCGATACGGTTTTTGCCCAGTTCCTCGGCTGCGAACTTTTCGATCTTTTGCAACAAGGGGCAGATATGCTGGTCGATGCCCTTGACGCGGCCCAGGGTGAGGTGCGGAGAGAAGGGGCGGCTCTCCAGCGCCATCCCGATATCGTGCAAGCCTTGCACAAGCCGGCTTTGTAGTTTCATTAGGGGAGGGCAGTCGGCGATCCCGGCCCAGATCACGCGCGGATGTTTGGCTTTCCCGAAGGTGCCGGTTCCGCAGGCCTGGATGCCGAAGGCTGATCGTTGTCCGCAGGCTTGATCAATCGCCTGCTTGATCGTGCCGATTTGTTCAATGGGAATGTCGCCTAGAAACACGAGCGTGAGGTGCATGTTGCGCGGCTTGACCCAATGCACATTGGCGTGAACTTTCTTCAGCTTGCGCTGCAGTTCGTCCAGCTTTCTGCAGATTTCTTCGCCGACCTCAACGGCGATAAAGGCACGCACGGTTTCCATTTGAAAAGGCTCCCTTCGAGGAACACAATCATAAGCCTGATGGTCGAGATAATCAAAGGCGATATCACAAAGCTGGAAGTGGACGCGATCGTCAACGCTGCCAACACCAGCCTGCTGGGCGGGGGCGGGGTAGACGGTGCGATTCATCGGGCGGCGGGTCCTGAGCTGCTGGCCGAATGCAAAACGTTCGGCGGCTGCGCGACGGGCGATGCCAAAATCACGCATGGCTACGGCCTGCCGGCGAAACATGTGATTCACTGTGTCGGACCCGTTTGGCACGGCGGCGACAGCCACGAGGACGAATTGCTGGCATCGTGCTACCGAACGGCGATGCGGATTGCCGAGGAACACGGACTCGAGTCGATTGCATTTCCGTGCATCAGCACCGGTATCTACGGGTTCCCGTTCGAGCGCGCCTGCCGGATTGCCCTGCGCGAAATCAATGCGGCACTCGAAGCAGGGTCTTCGGTCGGAAAGGTCTATTGCATCTGCTTCTCGGAAAGCGATATCGCGACCTATTCGGCCATCCTTGAGGCGGAAGGGTAGCCGGGAAGGTAGTTTCAATGACTCAAGGCGCAAGCGTTTTTCGATTCTGATGTCCGTCGCGTTGCTGCAAGTCACTTTAGTCTTTCTTTTTTCACGCGTTGAATGGATTATGGCCGGGTTTTAGGCATTTCGAAGAAAAGGATCATCTATGGCAGGAAAACACAAGGGGCTAGGGCGCGGACTGGATGCATTGATCAAGGATGGTGCGACCGCCAAGCGGCAAGCGACCAAAAAGGCGGGACCGGTGACGGTAAAGGCCGAGCCGCAAACAGGAGTGCGCGAGGTGGCGACCTCTGCAGTAGTGGCCAGCCCGTGGCAACCGCGAACCGTATTTGATTCAGCCTCGCTAACCGAATTGGTTGAGTCGGTTAAGGTGCATGGTATTCTACAACCTTTGCTGGTACGCGAGGTGGGAAAAAAATTCGAGCTGATCGCCGGCGAACGCCGCCTGCGCGCAGCCCAGGCCTCCCTGCTGAAAAAAGTACCGGTGATCGTGATCGAAGCCACCGACGAAAAGGCGCTGGAAATCGCGCTGATCGAAAACCTGCAGCGCGAAGACCTCAACCCGATCGAAGAGGCCGAGGGTTATGCCCTGTTGCAGAAAAAATTCAACCTGACCCAGGAAAAGGTGGCCGAACAAGTTGGCAAGGCCCGCGCTACGGTTGCGAACGCCCTGCGCCTGCTGGAGCTGCCCGACGGCATCCGCAAATATGTCGCCGAAGGGTTGCTGTCCGTCGGCCACGCCAAGGTGTTGCTGTCGGTTGATAGCGAAAAGGAAAAGGATCTCCTGGCCAAGCGGGCCATCAAGGAAGGCATGTCCGTACGCGCTTTGGAGAAGATCGTCAAAAAGTTGGGGATGCCGTCGAAAAAGCCGCGCGCTGAAAAGTCGGACCTTCCGGGCGACTATCTCCAGACCCTGACCGATGAGTTGCACCAGTTCTTCGGTACCAGTGTACGCATCACGCCTTCAAAAACCCTGACGAATGGCCGTAAAGTAAAAGGATCGCTGGAGATCGATTATCACGATAACGACGAACTTGACCGCCTGCTAACCATCATCGGCTACGCGAGCGACCTGTAAGCCATGACTGATTTTAAAAACGACCGCGACGCGATGGCGAAGGAGTATGACGCCATCCATAACAAACTGTTTGTCTTGCAGATTGTGGTGCTGGTTGGCCTGCTGGCCCTCTACCAGTTCAGCGGGGCCTCGGCGGCGCTGTCCAAAGGGCTGACCAATCGATTCGGCGAGGGGCATTGGTATGTCGTCAATGCGCTATATACCCTTGTGTCGGTGTTTGGATTCTCTGCCTGCATGTTCCCGTTTTCCTACTATAGCGGGCATGTGCTGGAACACCATTACGGGTTGTCCAACGAGACCTTTGGCGACTGGTTTGCCGACTTTGTAAAGTCGCTGCTCATTGATATGGTTCTGGCCACAATTCTATTTTCGGTGATCTATGCGCTGCTGCGCTGGATGCCCAATTGGTGGTGGCTGGCGGCCGCTGTTTTCTACATCCTTTTCGCGGTGGTGCTTTCCACGATTGCCCCGGTGGTCATCATGCCGATGTTTCACAAGTTCGAGCCGCTGCAGGAGGGCGAGTTGACCGATGCGGTGCGCAAGATGATGGACGAGGCAGGCATCAAGGTCGTCGGCGTATTCAAGTGGGGTCTGGAGGAAAAGACCACCACCGCCAACGCCGCCTTTGCTGGTATTGGCCGCACAAAGCGCATCATCCTTGGGGACACGTTGCTGTCCGGATATTCGCAGGAAGAGATCCTCGCCATCCTGGCCCACGAGGTCGGCCACTACAAAAACCGCGACACCGTTCGGCTGATGGTCACCAGTTCCTTGCTGGCCCTGCTCGGCTTCTACATCGCGCACCATTGCCTCTCGGCCTTGGTTCGCGTTTTCGAGCTGGGCGGCATCGACAACATTGCCGCCGCGCCCCTGTTCATTTTTAGCCTATTTATCTTTTCGCTGGTCTCGATGCCCTTTTCCAATATGCATTCGCGCCGGCGGGAGTTTGCCGCCGATGCCTATGCCATCCAAAAAACGGGATCGGCGGATGCGCTGGTTGCAGCGTTGGAAAAACTGGCCGACCAGAACCTCTCCAACAAGGAGCCGTCGGCTTGGATCGAGTTCCTGCTGCACAGCCATCCATCCATCTCGCGAAGAGTTGAGCGCGCCCGGCAGCAGTAGGGGGTTGGGTCGGTTACAGTCCCATCTCGGAATAGAATTCGGTGATGGCGTGCCACGCATCTTCGGCCTCGTCGCAGAACGTCAGCAGGTCCAGATCCTTGTGGCTGATTAATCCGCATTCGGCGAGATAGTCCCAGTCGATGATGCGCTTCCAATGTTCCTTGCCGAAAAGAATGATGGGGATGGGCTGGATCTTTCCGGTCTGCACCAGGGTCAGCGCCTCGAAGAGCTCATCGAAGGTGCCGAATCCCCCCGGGAAAATGACCGCCGCCTTTGCCCGTAGCAGAAAGTGCATCTTGCGCATGTGGAAATAGTGGAAGTCAAAATTGAGTTCGGGGGTTACGTAGGCATTGGCATCTTGCTCGTGAGGAAGGGTGATGTTTAGCGAGATGGACTTGCAGTTGACCTCGCTGGCGCCGCGATTTCCAGCCTCCATGATCCCTCCGCCACCGCCGGTGACGATAACATATTCGCATTCATGATTGGTTTGGCAGGTGGTACTGACCAGCTGTGCCAGTTTGCGCGCCTCGTCGTAATAGGGGAGCAGGCTGGTCAGTTTTTCGTTTTTGCAGTTGCCCACGGTTTCCGGGGACGGAATGCGGGCACTGCCAAACAGGACGATTGTTGATCGTACTTTCTGCTCCTGCATGGTGACTTCCGGGTGGAGATATTCCAGCTGTAGCCGGACCGGACGGCAGTAGGGGCTGTTGAGAAACGACATGTTTTCGTAGGCTTTTGGCGGCTTGATCATTGTATTCTCCTTTTAGAATGTGCCTTCAACACTGGGGGCTTGACGGACGGCGGGCTCGACATCGAAAAAGTCCTGGGACTGGAAATTGAACATGCCGGCGACGATGTTGCTCGGGAAGGCTTCGCACTTGTTGCGCATGTCGCGCACGTTCCCGTTGTAGAACCGCCGGGCCGCCTGGATACGGTCCTCGGTATTGACCAGTTCGTGCTGCAGTTCCAGAAAGTTCTTGTTGGCCTTCAGGTCGGGATAGGCCTCTGCCACGGCTAATAACTTTTGGACGGCCACAACGAGCTGTTTCTCGTTCCCTGCCTGATGGCCTACGCTGCCATGGTCGGCGGCGCATTGGTTCCGGAGTTCGATCACCCGTTCCATGGTCTCTCGTTCATGCTTGGCATAGCCCTTTACCGTCTCCACCAGATTGGGGATCAGGTCGTAGCGGCGCTTCAGTTCCGTGTCAATGTTGCTCCATGCCTCGGCGATGTGGTTGCGCAACGCCACTAAGGTGTTGTACGTCCCGATGACATAGATCATCGGCAGGAGTACGATTATGGATAGAACGATCAGCGGCCCCATTTTGATTCCTTTTTTTAGACAGGATTAACAGAATCTACTGGATGAAAACCAATCCTGACCATCATGTTAATCCTGACAAATTCATCCTTCAAAAAGATAGTTCGGCATTAGTGAGCGGATCTCGATTAGCTGGCGCAGGCGCGGTTCGATCTCCTCCACCTTGAGGCAACGGTTGAAGCCGATGGCCAGCGAGTCCTGATCGACCTCGATGTTGATGTCCGGGTGGCCGAGCAGGTAGTCGATCATTTGTGCGTTGCAGAAGTCGTAGGCGAACTTCTTGTCCTTTGATCGAACGACAAACCGCTTCGAAAACTCATGCGACTCGAAGTCGATATCATCGAATCCCACCGCCTGCGCTATCTTGGAGAATATCCCTTCCTTGGCGATGGTCAGTTCGGGGAAATACTTGGCTAGCTTGAGGATGAAGAACGAAAAATGGTGGTGATGCGTTTGCCGGTTTCCCTTGGAGTCGGTGGAGTGGGTTTCGTAGTGGTAGTCGAACGCGGCGATATCGTGGTCCTGGAACCGGCCGCTCATGATGTTGTAGGCGTAGCGGTTGTCGCCCTGCCGAAGCTTGTCGAGAAAGGCGTATTGCTTGGCCAACTGGTAGTTGCGTTCCGACGAAAACTGCAGGCCCAGCCGGCCGGCCAGATCGCCCATTTCGCTGCGCCGTTTTTTTGCCGCCTGGGCACCCCAGATAATTGCAACTACCACACAGATCAAAACAATGATGAATCCACCCATGATACCTCCTGTATAAACAACGCATAGTTAACCGAATCCGTGAAGGAATGCCGATTATAAATTCAGGGGTTTGGTATAGCGTATGTTATTGGGGCTTGGAGATGTCGATCTGATAGACCTTGCCGTCAATGATGGTGATTCTTAGACCTAGGTTGCGCCACCACATGGTTTCGGTGTTTCTGCCTCGGTTTTCCCCAATCGACATATCCGACGGTTGGCCATATGCATCCAGTACTTCTTGCTCGGAACTCCCCATTTTAATGCCTTTGGAGGTTTGCCCATTGAATTCGCCGTGGAAGGTGATGCCGATCACATGATGATCCTTGTTTACTGTGCATTCGAAGGGCCATCGCGTCCATCGCAACCATGGTCGAGTGGGTATGCTCCAAGGGTTTGGCGTGCCAAGATACTCGGTCACCTCTGCGGCCGATGCGCCTAAGCGTACGACGCCCCATCCAACGCCCTCGGTAATAATCTTGGGTTCGCTTGGGTCGATGTACGAGCCGCGGATGAATACATAATAGCTGGGCTTTTTGTCGCCGGTGAGCACATCTCCAGACAGCCATTCAAGAAACAGATACTCCTGCCTCGCAATGGTGACGATGCTGAAACTCGCTTGGGACTGGTCTCCACTGTGGAATAGTTGATTCCCTTTCCACGTCCACCAAGGCTTGCTGGTGCTGCCGTCGGGAAGGAATATGAGTTCCTTCAGTTCAAGCGCGCCTTGCCATGTGCGTTTGTCGGGATCGAAGGCCTTGATTTCCGGAACAAAGTCGATGCTGGTCCAATGTCCGATTATGGGCGATCGGGCAGGGGGCTTTTCCTTGGTGGGCGCTGGTTCGGGGCTGGGCTCAGGCTCAGCGGCATCAGTTTGATCCGGGCGAACGACCTTGCCGGTAGTTGTTGATTTGTTCCAAAAGATGATAGCAACAACGCTCATAGCGATACATGCCAGGACAACGACGGCGCATCCTTTTAGCAACCCTTTGGATGAGGATGGGGAAATCTTTCCCGACTGTTGTTCAAGGTTGAAATTACGTGGTCCGTATGATTCCGGGGGATCCAACTCGGCAACGATGGCCTCCAGAAGATCCATGGTCGGTTCGCCTTCGGACCGGCTTTCCAGTGCATCGTGGATGTGTGTCTCGATGGATTCCAGGATTTCCCGTTGTTCATCGACCGCGAACGCTCCGAGGTGGTTGCGTACTTGGCCGATGTGCTCGTAGATGCGGGTCTTCAGTTCGATGGAAAGATTCATGCTTCACCTCCGGGTTTCCCCTGTTTCAGTTTTTCGATGGCGGTCTGTAGATTGTTCCAATAGAGATTCATTTCCTGGACGCGTTGCCGTCCAAGTGCAGTCAGCGAGAAATAGCGGCGGGGCGGTCCGGAACTGGATGGTTTGACCTGCACCTTCAAAAAGCCATCCTTGCGCAGGCGGCTGAGAATCGGATAGACCGTGCTGTCGGTCACCACCAGTTCCTCGATCTGTTGAAGCGACTGCAGGATTTCATAGCCGTAGCTTTCTCCATGCTGCAGGAGGTTCAGGACGCTGAACTCGATCAACCCTTTTCGTAATTGCGTAACCCATGTGCTCATAGAAATCCTCCGGTACTACGCATACTGGTATACCGCATTGCATAGTAGTGCAAGGAATTTTTGGGTAGAAGATTTACATCGGACCGCTACTGGGAAATATTCCGAGCCCTATGGAACTCAAGCCCCTTCAATTTGGATCGGTTGAAATCGGCTTTCCGGTGTTGCTTGCCCCGATGGCGGGCTATACCGATGCCGCCATGCGGACGCTGTGCCTGGAGCACGGTGCCGGCGCGGTCTATACCGAGCTGACCAGCGCCGAGGGCATACGTCGCGATTCCGAGAAAACCTTCGCGGTGCTCGATACCGCCAAAAACGAGCATCCGATCGCCGGTCACATTTTCGGGCGCGATCCGAAGGCGATGGTCGCCGCCGCGAAATATGTCGAGCGGACCGGGCTTTTCGACTGGATCGACATCAACTGCGGCTGCCCGGTTAAAAAGGTCGTATCGCGCGGCGCCGGCGCGGCGTTGATGAAGGATCTGCCGCTGATGGGCGAGATCATTGAAAAAGTGAAAAAGGCAGTTTCGCTGCCGGTTTCCGTCAAGACCCGCATTGGCTTCAACAATGATTCGGCCAGCCACCTCGAAATCGCAAAGGTGGTGGAAGGGAGCGGGGCGGATATGATTGCCGTCCACGCGCGGTTGGCCAAAAACTTCCACGGCGGCGATCCCGATTGGGAAAAGTTGGGGGAAATGAAGCAGGCTCTCGCTATTCCGGTGATTGGGAACGGCGGGGTTTTCACGCCCGAAGACGCGCTGCGCATGATCGAAGTTTCCGGTGTCGACGGCGTTATGATCGGGCGCGGCGCCATCGGAAACCCGTGGATTTTCGAGCAGATCCGCGGATTGCTTTCTGGAGGGACGATGTCCCCATCGTCCGCGGACAACGAGGACGTTGCCCCTCCATCCCTGGATGCCCGGCGCGACATGATGGCGGAGCACCTGCGGCGGCTGGTGGAGTTGAACGAACTGAAGCAAAAAGGGGGGCACCGCCCCTGTAAGTATTCGGCCGAGGAGTCGGCCTGCATCCAGTTCCGTACCCATATTCCCTATTACGTGAAGGGAATGTTTGATAAGAAGCGGCTGTTGATGAAGCTGTCGACGTTGACGAGTGTCGCCGCGATTTTGACTGAGGTGGATATTCTCATGCAAAAGAATTTGAACCCTCGCAGAGGCGCGGAGAGCGCAGAGTAGTTATTTATCCTTTGCGGACTCTGCGTCTCTGCGAGGAATAATCCGAAAGAAGAGAGTTTTAGTTATGAGCGAAGAAAATGAAATGAACGTCGGAGTCCAACCCTTGGACGCTATCATGACGGATAAGGAAATCAAGAACCACGATCTGGTGGCGGCGATGCCGCCGGGGTTCATCAATCATAAGCAGGTGCAGAAGGCGCGCAAAGGCCGCCGTCTGACCACCCACATGCAGGAGAAAATCCTCGAGGCCCTCAACGCGTACTCCGATCCCGAGAGCTACGAGTTCGAAGACCTATTCACGTATCGAGGGAAGAAAAACCTTAAGTAGTAACGAATTCTGGCATTTTCGGAGTCTTGAAATGGCGAAACAGTGGATCAAGGTGGCGGGAGCGCGTGAGCACAACCTGAAGGATGTGCATGTGCAGATTCCGCGCGACGAGCTGACGGTGGTGACGGGCTTGAGCGGCTCGGGCAAGTCGTCGCTGGCGTTCGATACGATCTATGCCGAGGGACAGCGTAAGTATGTGGAGAGCCTTTCGGCCTACGCCCGCCAGTTCCTCGGCCAGATGCAGAAGCCGGATGTCGACTATATCGAAGGGTTGTCGCCTGCGGTTTCCATCGAACAGCGTACCGCCGGAGCCAATCCGCGCTCCATTGTGGCGACCACCACCGAAATCTACGACTACCTCCGCCTGCTGTTTGCCAGTATTGGCAAGGCGCACTGCTATAAATGCGGCAAGCCGGTTTCCAGCCAGAGTGCTGAAGAAATCGTCGAGCAGTTGATGCGGCTGCCCGCCCGTACCAAGCTGATGTTGCTCGCGCCGCTGGTTCGTGGCCGAAAGGGCGAGCACGTCGAGATCTTCGAACAGATCCGCAAGCAGGGTTTTGTCCGCGCCCGCATCGACGGGGAAATCTATGAAATCGAAAGCGTGCCGAAGCTGGCCAAGACTAAAAAGCACACCATCGAGGCGGTGGTCGACCGCCTGGCGATTTCCGACGACATCCGTAGCCGCATGACCGACTCGGTCGAGGTGGCGCTAGGGCAGGGCGAGGGCATGCTGACGGCGCTGATCGAAGGCGGCGACGGCTGGGAGGAACGCATCTTTTCCGAGCACTATGCCTGCATCGATTGCGGCATCAGTTTCGACAAGCTGGAAGCCCGGCACTTTTCCTTTAACAGTCCCTATGGGGCCTGTCCGGCCTGCCATGGCCTCGGTACGCAGATGGTGTTTGATGAAGATCTCGTGGTGCCGGAAAAGATGAGGGCGATGGAGTCGTGCGTTCATCCGTGGCGCTACGGTGGTCGCCGCATGATCATTTACCACAAGAAGCTGCTGCAGGCGGTGGCGGATCTGCATGGCATTGATCCGCAAACACCGTTTGCTGAATTGCCTCGAAACGTACAGCAGCACATCTTTTACGGTACAGGCGATGAGCCGATCCACTACTACATGCGCCGCCGCCTGCAATCCAAGCCGTTCAAGGGGGTCTTCCAGATGCTCATGGAACGGGTGGAAAGCAACGAGAGCGAAGCGATGAGCCACTGGCTGCGCGGTTACATGACCC
This sequence comes from Pontiella sp., assembly GCA_050297095.1. Taxonomy (GTDB): domain Bacteria; phylum Verrucomicrobiota; class Kiritimatiellia; order Kiritimatiellales; family Pontiellaceae; genus Pontiella. Next base: position 10,842 of record JBNKSB010000268.1, read on the forward strand.
GTCGCATTTGCCCCGAATGCAATGGCGCGCGGCTTCAGCCGGCGGTGCTCGCCTGCAAAGTGAATGACCGCAACATCCGTGAAATCATTTCCGACTCGGTGATCGATTCCCAG
>JBNKSB010000269.1:0-9453 GCA_050297095.1 Pontiella sp.
CACTCGATTCACATGCCGAAACAACCTTGCCGGTTCTGCTGCAGGTCAATGTTTCCGGCGAGGCCTCCAAGTCGGGCATGAAGCCGGCGGAAGTGGCAGCGGCCGTGGAGGCAGCAAACCAGATGTCGAAAATCGAAGTGCACGGACTGATGACGATTCCGCCCTTCACTCCCGATCCCGAAAAGGCGCGCTCGCATTTTATCGCCCTGCGCGATCTGCGCGACCGGGTTCAGGAAGAAACGGGCACTCCGTTGCCGGAACTTTCCATGGGCATGTCGCACGACCTCGAAATCGCCATCGAGGAGGGCAGTACCTGGGTGCGCATCGGAACCGATCTGTTTGGAGGCCGAAGCTAGCGCGATTATGCAACGGATATGTGACAGAATGATTTTCCAGAAATCCGGCGACAGGAATGATTTTGTCCATAATCATTTTGTCAAAAAACGGAAGAAAGAGTCCGCCGAGCGTTTGCGGGAATAGTAGACAGAATAATTTTGTGGCAGAATGATTTTTGAGGATAGTTGCATTACGCAAAAACCTAACAATTAAAACTTAACCACCTAAAACTGGATATTATGAACATTACCTTTATTGGCGCGGGCAACATGGCGGAGGCTATTGTTGCGGGGATTATAAATCAGCGTCTTGTTAATGCCGCCGATGTATGTGTCACGGATATTTCCGAAGAGCGGCTACGCCTCTTTGAAAGCAAGTACGGAGTGGAAACTTCATCAAGCAATGCAAGCGCTGTGGCGCAGGCGGATGTAGTCGTGCTCGCCGTCAAGCCCCAGGTATTTCCTTCTGTGTGGCCTGAGATCGAAAGCGCCCTCAAAGCAGACGCTGTGGTGGTTAGCATCATGGCCGGCGTACCATCAAAGAAGATTGCGGGCGACAAGCCGATCCGGGTGGTGCGGGTGATGCCCAATACGCCGGCGCTGGTGGGCGAGGGGGCGGCAGGCATCGCCGCCGGCGAATTTGCTGCCAAGGCGGATCTGGCGGTTGCCGAGCAGATTATGTCGGCGGTCGGCACCGCCGTAATTGTCAAGGAAGAAGAGCTCGACGCCGTCACCGCGCTGAGCGGTAGCGGTCCGGCCTATGTATTCTACCTGCTGGAGGGCATGCTGGCGGCGGCGGATCAGATGGGGTTGGAGCAGGCCATTTCACGCGAGCTTGCGTTGTCGACGGTGATTGGTGCCGCGAAACTCATGAAAGAGACGGGCGAAGAAGCGGACGCCTTGAGAACAAAAGTCACCTCCAAGGGCGGTACCACGCATGCTGCCATTTCCACCATGGAAGAGCGGGGCGTAAAGGATGCGATCATTGCTGCGCTACTGGCGGCGCAGGCACGTTCGAAGGAACTGGCGAATGGCTAAAAAGGCTGCATCGAGAGGCTGGTTTGCTGTGTTTCGCCGTCGGCTGATTGCGGCCTTTTTGGTGTTTCTGGTGCTTTATGTGGGGGCCCATGTTATTTCGCGTACGGAGGGCGTTCGTGCGCTCGTTGCCGACAAGATTTCCAACGGCACCCGATTGCCGGTCTCGCTCGAAAAATGCGGAATGACCCCGCTATTTGGACTTCGGCTGAAGGGGTTGCTGATCCAGGGTGCCGAACTGCCGGACGTGAAACTTTCGTTTAACTGGCTTTCCTTCCTTCCCAAGGGCAGACCCTTTGTGCGGCAGATCCGGCTAAAGGATGCGGAAATACGCTTTCACCGCATTCCGACATCCGGACAATGGGAGCCACTGGTGCTGAATGGCGTTGGAAGCCGGCTGGGGGCGGTAATGGGCCTGAACCCTGAGCAAGAGGGCGTCGATGAATCCCTGCCTATTTTTCCGCCCCATGCCATCAATAAGAAAACCTTGCTTGAACTGAAAAACACCAAAGTGATGTGGCTGGACGAAAAGGGTAACGAACTGGCCTCGATTGAAAATGCCGATTTGCGGTTCAGGACGGCACGCCTGGCTAGACGCCGGGTTCTACAGGCCATAGCGAGGTGTGAACAGATTACGCTTGCCTCGCGTCGGGTCCTTGATGATTTCAGGATGGAAGCCATCTACATTAATGGCTCGGACTGGATCACGGTGCTGGAGATGTCCGACCAGGGCGGCGAATACCCCCAGTTCGCCACGCCGACACTTTGGCAGGACCTCAACCTGCAGCTCAACCAGCTCTCCGCCATAAAGTAACGGTGTATACGCAATATCCTCTTTATGTTCGTCGTGTGCTGAAAATAGGCGGTTTCACAACCTTTAGAAAAAGTTCGCGAAACCCGTAGCCGGCGACAGCAGCCGAGACGGCTGCGGTACGGGGTTTTCAAAACCACTAAAAATCCATCAATAGCGGGTTGACCGCCGACGTTGCATTTTGTAAACACTCCCTCTTTTCACACGCCAATGTAGCTCAGCTGGTAGAGCAGCTCATTCGTAATGAGCAGGTCATCGGTTCGAATCCGATCATTGGCTCCACTCTTCCCTAACCCCTTTCGGGAAGAAAGGTTGTCGTCCTCATCAACCCGTGCAATCCGGCACTCTCGGCACCAGTATGCAGAGTGCGGATCTTGACTCAATTGAACGGGAGTTATACGTTCAACCTGTTGATTTATACTGGATCCCTGTTTCCAGAACGGGCGGCAGAAGATGTTGCGGGAAAAGCATGAAGGCTGACAACCCCCTCTACATATTAGGCATTTCGGCCTATTACCATGACAGCGCGGCCGCGCTGATCAAGGATGGGCAGATTGTCGCGGCGGCCCAGGAAGAACGCTTTACCCGCAAGAAGCACGATTATGCATTTCCATCCCAGGCGGTCCGCTACTGCCTTGATGAAGCGGGGATTGATGAAAGTCGGTTGGACCATGTGGTGTTTTATGAAAAGCCGCTCTTGCGGTTTGAGCGCATTCTCGAAACCTGCATTAGTTATGCGCCAAGGGGGTTCAAGCAGTTCCTGATGAGCATGCCCTTGTGGCTGAAGCAGAAACTGCACCTGCCCCGCGAGATGGACCGGGCGCTGAATCATCAATACAAGGGACGCTATCTGTTTTGTGGTCATCACGAATCGCATGCGGCCAGCGCCTTTTTACCGTCGCCTTTCGAGGAGGCGGCGATTGTTACCGTCGATGGCGTGGGGGAATGGGCCTCGGCGAGCATTGGCGTCGGCAAGGACAACGCCATCGAAATGCTACAGGAACTGCGGTTTCCCCATTCCCTCGGGCTGCTGTATTCGGCGTTTACCTACTTTGCCGGCTTTCGGGTCAATTCAGGCGAGTACAAACTGATGGGGCTGGCGCCCTATGGCCGACCGGTCCACTACGATAAAATCATGTCGGAAATGCTGGATCTCCGTGATGATGGATCGTTTCGGTTGAACATGGACTATTTCGCCTACTGCTATTCGGATGTGATGACCAGCCGGAAATTCGAGGCGCTCTTCGGTGTGCCGCGCCGAAACCCGGAAACCCCGTTGACCCAGGAATACATGGACATTGCAGCCTCCGTTCAAAAGGTTACCGAGGAAATCATGATGCGGATGGTCACGCATGCCCATGCGTTGACGGGGCAGAAAAACCTCGTGCTGGCTGGCGGCGTGGCGCTCAACTGCGTCGGGAACGGGCGCATTCAGCGGCAGGGGCCGTTCGAAAATATCTGGATCCAGCCAGCGGCCGGTGATGCGGGCGGCGCGCTGGGTGCGGCCTTGTTCGTGTGGCACCAACTTCTTGAAAACCCGCGGTTGGTCGACCACACGGACCTGCAAAGCGGTTCGTTGCTGGGGCCGTCCTACTCCAACGACCAGATCAAATCCTTCCTCGATTCGACGGAAGCTGTCTATCGGTTCCACGAAGATGAGGACGAACTGCTCGATGCGGTGGCAGACGCCATTCTCAAGGAACAGGTGATCGGATGGTTCCAGGGCCGGATGGAATTCGGGCCCCGTGCGCTGGGTTCGCGCAGCATCATCGGCGATGCCCGCAGTTCGGTCATGCAGTCGAGAATGAACCTGAAAATCAAATTCCGCGAATCTTTCCGTCCCTTTGCACCCAGTGTGCTGGAGGAGCGGGCCGACGAATATTTTGGCCTGGGCGCAGATCGTGACAGCCCCTACATGTTGCTGGTGGCTCCGGTCGAAAAGCGCCAGCGGGTGGCGTTGACGGAAGAACAGACCGCGCTGAAAGGGATCGACCTGCTGAAAGTCCCGCGCAGTTCGGTGCCCGGCGTGACCCACGTGGATTATTCGGCGCGTGTCCAGACTGTGGATCGGGAGCGGCATGGGCGCTACTACCGGCTGATCAAGCGCTTCGCGGACAAAAGCGGCTGCCCGCTGGTCATCAACACCAGCTTTAACATTCGCGGCGAGCCGATTGTCTGCTCGCCTGAAAATGCCTATCATTGCTTCATGGCCACCGATATGGATGTGCTGGTGTTGGAAAACTGCGTGCTGTTCAAAGAGGAGCAGCCGCAGGTCGAGTCGCACGACAGGGAACGGTACCTGTCCCAATTTGAACTGGATTAACGGGGAACGACTGATGGCAATGGTACAACTGGATCTGAATCCTTCGGCTGAAAAACTGCGGCAGTTTGGGTGGATTGCCCCGATCATGCTGCTGGCCATCGGGTTGGTGTTCCGGTGGCGCATCGGTCTTTCGCTGGCCGCCGTCGCGGGACTGTGCATTGCCGGCCTGCTGATTTTTATTTTGAGCCGGGTGTCGCCCAGGCTCGTTTGGCCGGTCTACGTGGGATTGATGCTCATCGGTTTTCCCGTCGGCTGGGTGGTCAGTCACGTGGTCATGATCCTCTTCTATTTCGGGATCATCACGCCGGTGGGATTGGTTTTCAGGCTTCTCGGCCGCGATATGCTACATCGCCGATGGGATCGCTCCTGCGAAACCTACTGGACGGAGCACCCGCGCTGCGATACCGTGGAACGGTACTTTAAACAATTTTAATCGGTGGAGCGCTATGTCCAGGTCGTCGAAGCAATCGCAAAAAGAAGCATTCGAAGAACAGGCCGGTAAGAAGCGCAGCAACATCGTGCGCGAGTTTCTGGATTTTCTCCGGCACAACAAGAAATGGTGGCTACTGCCCATCGTATTGATCCTGTTACTACTGGGCGTGCTCGTCATGTTGAGCGGAACCGCCTTGGCGCCATTCCTGTATCCCATGTTCTAATTCCTGAATCTCTCTTTCCATGGCCAAAAAAGAAACAAAACGCAAAAAGCCCGAAGCCTCTGCCAAGTCGGAATTGGGACGGAAAAAAACGTGGGCATTCCGCATTCTGGCCCTGATCCTGATTCCGACGCTTTTGTTTGGCGGGCTGGAGGCCGGGTTGCGGCTCTTGGGATTCGGCTATCCCACCAACGCGTTCAGCGAGCACACTTTTAATGGGAAGCGAATGTGCTTTCCCAACAATCGGTTTTCGTGGCGCTTTTTCCCGCGTCAAATGGCCCGGGATTTTGATACCGGCCTCTCCTTCGAGAAGGAAAAGACGCCGGGAACCTTTCGCATTTTTGTGCTGGGGGGGTCCGCCGCGCGCGGCACGCCCGACCAAATGTTCAGTTTCGGGCGGATGCTGGAAGCAATGCTCAGCGACCGGTATCCGGACATCGATTTCGAGGTGTACAATGCCGCCATGACGGCGATCAATTCGCACGTCGTCATCGAGATTGCCCGCGATTGTGCTGAATATGACCCCGATCTTTTCATTGTCTATCTGGGGAACAACGAGGTGGTCGGGCCGTTCGGGCCGGGCACCGTTTTTACATCCAATCCTCCAAGCCTGCCGATGATCCGGGCCAATATCGCTTTCAAATCAACCCGTACCGGTCAGTTGCTTGACCAGCTGATGAAACGGGCTTCCTCCGATGGAGCGTCCTCGCAGGAATGGGCGGGGCTGGCCATGTTCATGGACAAAGACGTGCGCCCCGAATCCCGCGCACTGGAACGCGTATATCATCATTTTGAAAAAAACCTGCAGCATATCATTCGGATTGCACGCCATTCGGACACGCCGGTGATCCTTTCCAATGTGGGAGCCAACCTGCGGGACTGCCCCCCCTTCGCCTCCCTGCACAGAAACGATTTAAGCGCTTCAGGGAAAAGCGAGTGGGAGACGATTTATCAGGAAGGTGTGGAACTTGAGGAAAAAGGGCAGTTCGGACCAGCGATTGAGCGCTATTTGGTGGCCGCTGAGATTGACGATACCTATGCTGATCTCCAGTTTCGACTGGGGCGCTGCTATCGTGAGACCGGTGATTATGAGAAGGCGAAGCCGCACTATCAGCTGGCCCTGCAAAACGATACCCTTCGCGCCCGGGCGGACTCACAGATCAACAACATTATTCGCAAGACCGCTGAAGGCCGCTCGGATGAAGGGGTCTACTTTGCCGATAGTGTCGCTGCTTTCCAAAAGGCCAGTCCGCATCAGCTTCCCGGATCCGAAGTGTTTTACGAACACGTCCATCTAAAGCACAAAGGCAACTATACGTTGGCCCGGACGCTTTTTCCCATCATTCAACGTCTGCTGCCTCCAACAGCCGATCCGGAGGTCAATCTCTTGAGTGAAGAAGAGGTTGCTCAACGTATTGCGTACACGGATTTTGATAAATACAGGGATTACCAAACCATGTACCGGGATTACCTGAACAAGCCCCCGTTCACCCATCAGCTCTACCACGACGAGTCGATGCGGACGATGCAGGCCGGATTGGAACGAATGCGCAGCAATCTCGACCTGGATCAATGCCAGAAACAATATGGCCAGGCCATCCGGGAGACCCCCGATGATTGGCGCCTGCTGGTCAAACAATACCAGCTGAAGTATAAGGCCAAGGGCGAAAAAGATCTGAAGGCTCAGGTTCTGGCGCTGAAACAAATCCTGGCCCTGCATCCCTACGACAGAGGGTACTATTTGCTGGGGAATCTTTTCATTCTTCAAGGGCGACTGGATGAGGCAGAGAATGCATTGAATACGTCATTGTCCCTGAATCCGGTGTGGGAACCCGCTGACAAGTCGCTGGAAATCCTCTCCCGGAAGCGAACTGAACTCGCCGGCGTCCTTCGACGTCTGGAACGGAAAATCAAGGCGGCGCCGGATGCTTCCACTGCCATCTATCACCAGCTGGCGACGCTGTACGACAACGCGGGGAAAACAGACCAGGCGATTCTAACTCTCCGGAAAGCCATCAAAATTTTCCCGGAAAATGATCAGGCGGCCATTCTGCATTGCCATATCGCCGAGCTACTGAACAAGCAAGGCCGGCGCGAAGAAGCGTTGGAGCATATGGAGGCCGCATTGCGGATAAGTCCTGAAGTTTCTGGCCTAGAGCAGTTTAAGGTTCAGTATAGCCTCATAAAAGAAGCTGAATCCAAGTAGGGGGCTACACGAATGTGCCGTTGGAAGGGGACATATTGCCCCGTCAAGCCAGCACGTAGTGCAGGTTTTCGGCGTAGAGCCTCCGCTACGCGGTGACTTGATCGCCTTAAATGCTGAGCATTTGAGGTAAACGATAGAGTGCCAGCTTCTATTCAATGATCGGGGTGGAAGGTATGATTGCGGCCTAACATATTTAATTAAAAAGGGTTGCGGGTCACCACTCCACTGTGCTATAAATTACCAGTTACTTATGGAACCATATACTATAAGTAATGAAGTACGTTAGTAAAAGTGAGCAAATAAACTGTTTACCACTACGGAGTGATTTCGTGGTGGGTAGAAAAAAGGAGAAAAAAATGAAGAAACTAATAGCAATGGGGCTGGTAACGGCCTTTGCTGTAGCTTCCCAGGCGGCCGTGGTCGAATACTGGGATTTTGAAGACGGAGTCAATGGACAGTCCTTCACTCCTACGGGGAATCCCAACGGTTCCGGCGGATCGGTTGGTGTGAATGGTACGCTCATGCGCGGGTGGGATTCCATTGGTGGCACCAGCTGGACCAATGACACGTCGCCGAATGGCGGAAGTCTGGGCATGTATTCAGCCTATCAGGACGGTTACATCAACAATGATGGTAATGTACTGGCGAATGGCTGGACGTCATCCGACTTTACGATCGAAATGCATGTGCGCATTGATGACAATAACGGTTGGGAAACCCTCCTTTCCAGACAGGGTGCATCCTTCGGCGGGAATGAAGGCGACTTGTATTTCCAACGCAAAGGTATAGACGCCGGCGAATTCCGTTTTAACTATCTGCCGTCGGGCGCTACAGGTACGGGGGATCGTATCATTGTTGACGGAGCAACCCCCCTGCAGGCAGCCACTTGGTATGGTCTTGCGGTTGTAGCGGATAGCACGGCCGGCACCGTTTCGTTGTATCTTGACGATGGAACCGGCTATGCGCTGGATGGCCAGGTGAGCGGACTCACCCAGGATCTGGGGATCCTCTCCTCGACGTTTGACTGGGCATTCTTCCGTGACTACTGGGGCGGAGGTTCCGATAATACGATTGGAGTAATGGACAATGTCCGCATCAGCGACACGGCCCTTACTACCGGCGAACTGATCCCGGTGATCCCGGAACCGGCTACGATCGGCATGGTTGGGCTCTTTGGCGCCGGCATGCTGTTCATCCGTCGCCGGCTCATGATGTAAATCAGAACTGGCGTAATAAATTGGCGATGCGTGCATCGCCAATTTAGTTCAATAGCCCATTGCCTTTAGGGGGAATGGGCTATTTTTTGTAGAAAGCAGGGTCGGTCAGTATCCTATTTCCGACCCTTCAGTCCCAAACGAGAAAATCGATGTACAGACTGCTAACCATGCTTTTGTTCTCTGTCCTACCCCCCATGACACATGCCACCACGTTGCAAATTGGGATTTTGAGGATGGAGTCGCGGGATAACCGTTTTATCCGGCGAGCGAGCCGACCGGTTCGACCGGTTCGGTCGATACGGTCAACGGGGAATACGACGAGGTCCGCATCTACTCCGAGGCTTTGTCCTGGTACACTATCTACGGCCACTATCTGGCGGGCCCGGACGTGCTGGTGGATGAGTCGCCCAATCTGGATATATCCGTAAACGATCCGAACCTAACGCTTCGTTGGCCGGGTAACACCGTGGGTTTGCTGGAGTAGGACAATGCATTGACTCCCAGTACGATCTGGAGCCCGGTTACCAATACGTTGCAAAGTTCGACCAATGGCTTGTCTGTAACCCTGCCTCTACCCGTCGACAGGGCCTTCTATCGCCTCGTGAAATAAATGAGTCCGCGATCAGCCCCGGCCGACGAACTCACCACGAGGTGATAGGATCTCACACGAAGGCGCAAAGCCACAGAGATGTGGGATATATAGAGTAGCTTCGAGTCTTAGTGGCTCCGTATGAGTATACATTCTTTCTCCCCTTCCGGCGCTTCGTTAAAGTAAGAACATAGAAGAGTGACAGAGAAAGGCGAGTGCTTGCGCAAATTCACGGAGTACTAGGGATGACTGAAAATGAAATTGGGAAGATCGTTGTCGATTGT
>JBNKSB010000270.1:0-6103 GCA_050297095.1 Pontiella sp.
GGGCGGGATTGGACAGGCAGCGAGACAAGCCAGCGCCCGTATGGCATGCCCTGTTGTATTGGATAGCGACATCATGAGAAAACCACTCTCCAAGTTTGTTTGTATGCCAATTAGTGTACCCACAATGAATAGATCTGGACAACTTTAAATATAGACAAAGAAATCCGGTTTTGAATGGTATTCAATATAAATATACCTCCGCATCCCCATATAACTTGACTAGCAAGATCATATATTTCATAAATCGTCCCAACTGTCGGGAAAGAATCCATCAGCTTTCGGGGGGAAGTGTTGTGAAAAAAAATCCGGAAGAGCCGAGGTTGACCCACAATCTCATCAGTCTGTGCGGAATCATATTGGCCGCTTTCGGATTCATTGTGGGCGCCACACTGATCATTATCGATATTCAAACGCATTTCGATAATCCCTACACCGGTATATTCACCTATATGATTACACCGATGATTCTGGGGGGGGGGCTGCTTCTTATTCTGGTCGGGGCCCTGGTCGAGCGGCACCGGCGAATGCGCGGCAGCAAAGAGGCCACGCGGCTCCCCATCATCAATCTCAACGATGGCCCGCAGTTACGCAACTTTTTGATGATCGTCACCGTAACCCTGCTCTTCATCTGCATCAGTGTGGTCGGGGGCTACCGGGCATATCATTTTACCGAATCGGTCGAGTTCTGCGGAAAAACCTGCCACAGCGTCATGAAGCCCGAATACACGGCTTATCAAAACTCGCCGCACGCCAATGCCGGCTGTGTAAAGTGCCATATCGGTCCGGGTGCGGACTTTTTTGTAAAATCAAAGATCAACGGGCTGTACCAGGTCTATTCTGTCATGTTCGACAAATACAGCCGCCCCATCCCCACGCCGGTGCACAACCTTCGCCCCGCCAAGGAAACCTGCTACACCTGCCACTGGCCAGAAAAATTCTTTGGCGCCCAGGAACTCAAACGCACTTATTTCCGAGCCGACGAAGACAACAGTCCATGGACCATTCAAATGCTCCTCAAGGTGGGTGGCGGCGACCCGGACCACGGACGCCCCCAAGGCATTCACTGGCATGTTTCCGGCAACAACAAGATTGAATATATCGCCACCGATGAAAAACGGCTCGAAATCCCGTGGGTGCGCATGATCGATGCCCAAGGTACCGAGACCATTTTCCAAACCACGGAAAAGGGCAAAAAACTAACTCCCGAACAAATTGCCAGCGCTCAAATCCGCACCATGGACTGCATCGACTGCCACAACCGCCCCACCCACCAGTACCATTCCCCGGAACGAGCCCTAAATGATGCACTGGCAGATGGACGCCTGGATCCCTCCATGCCCGAAATCAAGGCGAACGGAATTGAAGTGCTCACAGGTGAATATGAAACCGAGGGCGAGGCCCTCAAAGCGATTGATGAAACCTTGACTGCAGCCTACCCCGACGGCGGCCCGGAGATTCTCAAGGCCATCAATGTCATTCAGCAAATCTACCGGAAAAATATTTTCCCGGAAATGAAGGTGAGCTGGAAAGAGTATCCCGACAACATCGGTCACATGATCGCACCGGGTTGCTTCCGTTGCCACAATGGCGACCACCAGAATGAACAGGGACGTACCATTTCCCGCGAATGTAACAGCTGTCACACCATTATCGCCCAAGGACCCGGCCGCGATGTTTCAAGCATCAATACTGGCGGACTGGAATTCACACACCCTGAAAACATCGAAGAGGAATGGAAGGAAACCCGGTGCGATGAATGTCATGCCGGCGTCCCGGTAATGTAATGAAAACAATTCGACCTGTACTTTATCTGCTGGCCGCTGCCATCTGGGGTTTTGCGGCACCCACACTCACGTATGCTCAGCTCGACAATGCGACCTGCCTCGAGTGCCATGGAGAAGAGGATGCCGAACCGCATGTGGACGGTCCGATGTTCCTCCGGTCCGTGCATGCCGACAACGAATGCACCAGCTGTCACGACGATGTGGAAGACGCCATGCATGACACGCCCTTGAAAAAGGTCGACTGCTCGGACTGCCACGATATCGAAGCGGAAATCTATCTGCAAAGTTCGCACGGCCAGGCCCTCCAAAAAGGGCGCGACCAGGCCGCCACCTGCAAGGACTGCCACGGCGACTCCCATTACATCATTTCATCTTCAAGTGAAGAGTCGAAAATCCACAGGAAGAATATTTCATCCACCTGCGCCCGCTGCCACGGCGATGTAGAGCAGATGAAAAAGTTCAATCTGCAACAGCTCTCGCCGGTCGAAAGCTATGAACACAGCGTCCACGGCATGGCGAGTGCGGACAATGAAAACGCCGCCACCTGCACCGACTGCCACGGCTCCCACAACCTGCTGAGGGCTGCCGACAGAACCTCCAAGCTGTTTTGGCAGAATATCCCGAAAACCTGCGGGAAATGTCATGAAAACATTGCTCAGACCTACGCGCGCAGCGTGCATGGAACCGCTGTAGCCGACGGGATCAAAGACGCCCCGACCTGTACCGACTGCCATGGCGAACACGCCATTGCCTCTACAAACTCGGAAGACTCCAAAGTCTCGGCCGCGCACATTTCGGCCACCTGTGCGGAGTGTCATGCCGCCGAGCGTATCATTACCAAATACCGGCTTCCCAAATTTGCCGTGGAAACCTATCTCAACAGCTACCACGGACTCGCCATGCGGCTGGGCTCCGTCACGGCCGCCAACTGTGCCTCCTGCCACGGCAAGCACGACATTCTGCCCTCCAGCGATCCGCGTTCCTCCATCCATCCCGACAATCTCAAGAAGACCTGCAGCGTCTGCCACGCCGGCGTCACCGATCTGGTGGCCCAGGGCCAGATCCATTCCGGCACCCGCCCCAGCATGGAAAAAAACGCCAGCTCGCTTGTGAGAAAGATCTACATCTTGCTCTTCCTCGTCGTACTCGGCGGCATGCTCGGACATAATGCCCTCGACCTCTTCCACAAGCTCCGCGAACATTTCAAGGAGCTGAAAGACGCCGGGGTATCGCAGCGGATGACCCTGAACGAACGAGTCCAGCATGCCATTCTGGCCACCACCTTCATCGTTCTGGGCTATACCGGTTTCGCGCTCGTCAATCCCGATGCCTGGTGGGCCCGCCCATTCGTCGGCCAGACCTACGACTTCCGAGGATACGGCCACCGCTTGATGGCGATCCTTTTCATCCTGCTCAGCATCTATCACCTCGGCTACATCATCTTCACCAAACGCGGCCGCTGGCAGATCAAACAACTGGCCCCGCGCTGGTCGGACTTCGTCCACGCCGGCCAAATGTTCGCCTTCTATCTGGGCTTCCGCAAGGAACGCGCAAAGTTTGAGTACTACAGCTACATCGAAAAAGCCGAATACTGGGCGCTCGTCTGGGGCTCCGTCGTCATGGTACTCACCGGTGCGCTCCTGACCTACGAAGAATGGACCCTCGCCTACTTCCCGAAATGGTTCTTCGATGTCTGCATCGCCATCCACTACTACGAAGCGATTCTGGCGTGCGCCGCGATCATCATCTGGCATTTCTACTTTGTCATGTTCGACCCCGAGGAATACCCGGTTAAGTGGACCTTCCTCTCCGGTCACGAAAGCCCTGCCGACCAACACCGCAACCGACCCGGAGAATCGGATAAAAAGGGCCAGCCCGACTCCAACGACTCCTGATCGGATAGATCATCGGGATAGCAAAACGCCGTTGCGGCCATTAACCGCAACGGCGTTTTTACATTCCAACATCTTTAAGAATCAGGGATTGGCGTGAATCCGATAGTAGCCTTCTGAACCAAGAGCCCCATTCACATCCACCACTTCCTGGGTCACCACACCCACGCCGGGGATAGTAACGGCCGTTCCTACATTGGAAAAACCATTGGAGAGCACAGACGTCGCTTGGATCTGTTCGGTACGTCCACCCGCTGTTTCCCACCGAACAAATACATTGTCACCATCTGGAACGACTTCCACCATCCGCAAGGGTCCGCAGGAATAATCGGCCAGGTCGTATAAGTCGTCCCCATCGTTATCCAACCCGACATAATCGCCAATGGTCCAGTTTTCGTTGGTATTTGACGCCAAAGCTCCGTTTTCGGCATGGTTGGCCCGGGTATCGGCCGTTCCATAATAGGGCGGGTTCACGTTTTCATCCGGGGGCGTTGCCAGACTGTGGCAGTAGTAGCATGTAGAGACCCCGTTAAGCTTATGATGGGCCCGCAACCCAGCGGCTTCATGGCATCCCGTGCAGCCCAGTCCCGAATTATTCGCGGTTCCGGTGGATGAGCCGATATACGGATCGCGCTGATCGCCGGACGTGTGACAGAGATTGCAGGCTGTGGCCATATAACTGGAACTTCGATGCATTTCATGTTTGTTTTCGGAAGGAAAAACCGAGCCCTTGGTCGAGGTCGAACCTGTGAATCCCCCATGGCAATCCACACATCCATCATTATAGCGTTCATAGGCCATACCTGTAGTTGCAGCAAGTAATGCTGTTCCCAGCGTAAACACGCGGTATAGATGTGAAAATCTGCCCTTTCCCGTAAGATCATTGTTTGTTTGCATAACCGTACCTTTTTCGTTTCCTGATGTTCAAATGCATGGACAACGGAGTCATCCAGTTCGGATGGAGGAGTCCCTCCGAAAACAACATCAATAACGCAAAATGTGAGCCATGACTTAGATGATCAACTTTCTCATGCATGATCGGACAAAATCCATTTTAGATCTCGCATCATTTTGCCCACGTTAGTCTTACATAACTGTTTTCAGGGTTTTAACGAGTTTCACTTAGGGCAAAAACCATGCAGTCTTGACCGGTTAAAACAATGAATAAAAGAGCGCAAACCGCCTCCGGCAACGGGATAAACCAGCCCCGTTCGTCGGCGATAGCCAACCTGAAAGCCGCCATGGCAACGGCATAATGCCTATTGATGCATGTTGCTCCAGCTCCATCCATGCATCATAATTCATTCAATGACGAAGGAGATGGCAATGAAGGATTACACCATCCGAACCGCGACGCGTGAAGAAATTGACCTGGCCGTGGAATGGGCGGCGCAGGAGGGATGGAACCCGGGACTGCATGATGCGGACTGCTACTATGCGGCCGACCCAAAAGGCTTTCTGATCGGCCTGCTCGGCGATGAACCCATCGCCATGGTCTCGTCGATCCGCTACGGAAGCACCTTCGGATTTGCGGGCTTCTACATTGTCAAACCGGACTACCGCGGCGAAGGTTACGGCCTGCAGATCGCCCAGGCCGCCATGCAGCGGCTTGAGGGGCGGAACGTCGGCCTGGACGGCGTGGTCGAGCAGCAGGAAAACTATAAAAAGTCCGGCTTCAAGCTGGCCTACCGCAACGTCCGCTACGAAGGCTCAGGCGGAGGCACTCCGCCAACCCGCCCGGATATCATCGAGCTTTCATCCCTGCCGTTCGACACAATCACAACCTACGAGCGTTCTTTTTTTCCCGAACCGCGCGATGAATTTCTCCGGACCTGGATCAACCAGCCGGACAGTACGGCCCTCGGCATTATGGATGACGGGAAACTGGTGGGCTACGGCGTCATCCGCGCGTGTCGCACCGGCCAGAAAATCGCCCCCCTTTACGCCGATTCCCCCGAATTGGCTGAGGCGCTGTTCCATGCGCTCAAATCTGCGACAAAGCCAGGGGATCCGATCTATCTGGACGTGCCCGAGCCGAACCAGGCCGCCATCGACCTGGCGAAACGACACGGCATGGAAATCGTGTTTGAAACCGCGCGCATGTATTCCGGCAGCGCTCCCGCCCTGCCTCTCGAGCGCATTTTCGGCGTGTGCTCGTTCGAGGTTGGCTGACACGAAGGAAGGGATTCTGTGAACAGAAACGACCTGTCATACGTCGATATTGAAAAATCAGGAGGTTAATAAATGAAAAAGTGGATTATTGGAACACCGGTTAACTCATTCCTTCCATCTGTCGGATTGTTGCTTCACCGACTCGTGTTCGCGGGGTTTCTACTCGTCGGGCACGGATGGGGAAAATTGATGTCGTTCAGCGAGAAGGCGGGAACCTTTCCCGATCCGTTGCATATCGGCCACCAGTTGAGCATG
>JBNKSB010000271.1:0-4268 GCA_050297095.1 Pontiella sp.
CAATGCGAGCAACTGCTTGGGTCGCTTGGATGTGCTGAGGGGCCAAAAGCGTTCTCCTCGTCCTCCGGCCATGATAACTGCGTACCGTCCTCCTGCCATTTTGTTCCTCCGTCTAAGGTATTGGTTTGCTATACACTCTTCACAGCTTTGACCATTTCCCCCACAAAGCGAGCTGCATCCGCGCGGCCTTCCGGGGTGTGGGGATTATTATGGAACTTGTTTACAATCGCGCTACCCACGACCACGGCATCAGCCAGACGCGCAGCATCGCGGGCTTGCTCAGGCGATCCAATACCAAACCCAAGGGCGACTGGATAATTGGTTCTGTCCTTGATGCGTTGCACAAGCCCTTCCGCGCCTTCGGCGATACGATCCTGCACCCCGGTAACGCCTTCCCTGGACACACAGTAGATAAAGCCATTGGCGCGCTTCACAATTTTATCGATTCGTTCATCCGGCGTCGTTGGCGTGACCAGTTGGATGGCATTGAGCCCGCTGTCCTTTAGTGACTGCCTATATGGTCCGGCCTCCTCGAAAGGCAGGTCCAGCAAGAGAAAACCATCGATTCCCGCCTGCGTCGCCGCCATCATGGAATGTTCAAAGCCTCGCGAGATCAGAGGGTTCATATATGCGTAAAAAATCATGGGGAGTTGGCTACGCTGGCGAATCTGCGCCACACATTCCATCACGCCGTCAAACGTGGCACCTGCATCTAGCGCACGAGTCGCAGCTTCCTGGTTCACGCGGCCATCTGCCAGAGGGTCGGAAAATGGCAACCCTAACTCTACGAGATCAACGCCGGCATCCTCCAGCCGAAGTACGATATCCACTGTATCGGCCAAATTGGGATCTCCCGCAGCCAGATAGGCGATGAAGCCCTTCTTCTGCTTTTTTTCCAGCTCAGCAAACTTTTGATCAACTCTGGTCTTTTTCATTCATTACATCCATTTTGCGGTTGAATTGGGCATATTACGTAAAAAATCGGGCATTGGAAGCCTAACCAAGAAAAAGGCCGTGCCCAAAGACGGCACGGCCATAACGGAGTAAACCGAAGCCGAAAAACTATTCGTTGTCTTTTGCGAAGGTCAAGTTTTTCACCTTGGCCTGCGCACATACATCCATTACGTCGATGATTCTACGATGCTTGGTCTCCTGGGTGGGATCAAGCGTCACAAAAAAAGATGATTTCTGTGCATCAGCAATTTCCCGAAGCCCTACGATCTGCTTCTTGAGTTCTGCAAGCTTGCTGTCAGACGCAGAAAAAGTCATGCCTTCCAACAGCACGGAATCATCGGGATTGATTCGGATTCGGGCTTCCACAGGAATGTCGATCATGACCTCCGTCGGCACATCGGCGGGTAGTACAAAAGGAATATCGCCCTCTTTCTTTATGATCGAAGCCGTTACCATGAAGTAAATCAGCAACAAGAAAACCACATCGATCAATGGAGCAATCTGCAATTCCAACTTTGCATCTTCATATTGACTGGAAAGATTCATGGGTTACCTACTCCTCAAACGCTGCAAAGATGATGTCGACCGCTCCAACTTCTGCACAGGCCTTCATAATTTTTTCGCTGGTCTTATAGGGAACATCGCCGTCGGCACGAATCAACATCCGCAACTCCGGGTTGGCCTCGAACTCCTGCTGGATCTTGAGCGTCAGCTCCTCAAAAGGAACTTCCTGTAAGCGGAGGAAAAACCGTTCATCATCGGTCACGGTAATCATCAACCGATCCGCGGTATCCTCCGGCACTTTAGCTGCAGAGGCCGTGGGAATATTGACCTTGGGCTTTTCGTCTACAATCTGGGAAGCGACAATGAAAAAGATCAGGAGGAGGAACACCATGTCGATCATTGGCGACATGTCCATTTCAATGTCTTCCCCAGCATCCTTTGGGTGGAGTTTCATAGTTAGTTCCTATTCCATACCTCTGGTTTAGCCAGACCTATAAACCTACTCGCGCTCGAGGTTTTCCAATGTTTCCAGATCCATGTACGCCACCGGCATCCGACCGCTCTCGAGCGCATCAAAAAGGAAGCCGACGTTACGGCCCAAGGTAGCCAAGGTCTTCTGGAACCCCTTTTTAAAGAAGAAGAAGAAGAACATCGCCGGAATGGCGATGATCAGGCCAGTCGCCGTGGTGATAAGAGCTTCACCAATGTTGGCGGCCAACTTTTCCGGATTACCCATGCCTTGCGATCCCATGGTATGGAAGGCCTTGATCATACCGGAAACCGTACCCAAAAGACCAAGCATCGGGGCACTGGCACCGATAATTGAAAGATAGTCAATGGGCTTCATCAACTTGGACAGCTGTTCCACCGATGCTTCCTCGACCGACTCCTTGACCTTGTCAAAGTCGTACTCACCTTCTACATCAAGACAGCGTTCCAACCCCGCACCAAACGTATTGGTGAACATGGAGGGATGTTTGCGGCAATAAACCAGTGCTGTCTTAACCTTATCGTTCAGCATGTGGTCCAAAAGCTCAGGCATCATTTCGGTGTGCAGCAAGGTTTTGGGGCGGAGCGATAGGAAATTCTGGATCACCAATGCGACCATAAAGAACGAAAAGGCTCCCAGCGGCCACATCGCCCAGCCACCGGTTTTAATCATACTCAACAAACTAATTTTTTCTGCGGCCGCTTCTTCCGTCGCAACAGCCACGGTTCCCGCGTCTTGCGCCATAACCACTCCGACTGCCGCGAACAGCAGCATCATGATCAAGATTCGTTTTTTCATTCCTGTTTCCTCCGTTTACTTATTCAGATTATTCCGTATCAACCATTTGGATGGTTAAACTACCCAACGACCACCCACTGGCATCGACATCTTTCAACCTAACCCGTCTAATCAATATCCTCCGACTCCTCGGAAGCACCAAACCCAACGCCTTTGGCACGTTCCTGAGCGCGCGCCTTGACTCTTTCACGTTCTGCGGCTTCCTCTGCTTTTTTAGCTTCTGCAGCAGCCTCCGCCCTCTTCACTGACTCATGCAGCTCCGATTGCAATTTTTTTGCAATACCGCTAATGCCCGTGTCCGTATAGATACTCTCAACCTGCCGAGCAGTATTGATTGCAGAATTCGTCAATCCAAGATCCATATATAGATAGGCATCCAGCAATTCGGACTGGGGCATCCAAGCCAAATCGTTTGCGTAGTTGGCGATGACATCATCAACCAGTTTGATCGCCTCCTGCGGTTCTCCATTGGCACGGTGAATACAGGCTTGAAGATAAAGGCGACCAGGCTCGGAATCAACCTGCTCCAACAGGCTTTGCGCCTTTTCTAAGTTGTCCTCCGACAAAAACGCATTAACCGCAACCCCGAGAGCAGCTGCCTTTACCGCTGCATCTCCGTTTTTGAGCATAACCTCCGCAGACTCTCTAGCTTTGGGGATATTTCCCATCCACAGGTAGGCATTCATTAAATCGACAAAGACATTCTGAAGGTTATTGGCTATCCCCATATACTGCCAATAATCTTGTAGAGAAGGCATTAGCTCCCTGTCCATCTTATCGATCATGGCCTGATAGTCGCCGGAAACAAACAGTTGATTCACCCCATCGGCGTCAAGCGGCGAAACAAAATTCAATTCAGCGATCAGCTTGGCAGGTACTGCCTGAACCTTAGATCTCCCATGGAGGTTGAACGTGATATTACCGCCATTAATTCCCTGCAGATAAGCAGGGAATTCCTTGCCGTTCACCGCCTTTATTTTTGCCGGAACCCCAGTCTGGCCTTGTACAATAATTGTCGATGCCAGCAACGTATAGACTGCGATGATAAAGTGCTTCATTATGCTCCCTCCGCAGTAACGGAATCGTTCTTTTTCGCTGGCGAATCATTCGTTTTTTCGGCTTCTACGGTCACCACAATGTTGGTTTCCGTGCCGGAGGCGATAATGGCTTCAAGTTCTGCGACCACCGTAGCCCCCAGAATCTCGCGAGCTGTTTCAGCTTGTGGAGATTGGTTTGCATAGGAGTCCAGCAACATCGCCTTTAACGTATTGATGCGGGCCTCCTGGTATCTCGCACGGTCTTCCGCGCTTATCCCAGGAGCATCCGAAAGCTTTTCAAGCACATCGGCTGCGGCGATGTAGCCTTTTGCTCCCCACTCACCCAAACCTTTGTATTGGAAATATACCCGCTGGAAATAGCCGTGGGCATCCAATAGATTGCCAGCAGCGGCCTCAACCTCACCCAGCTGGTAGGTTGCTTGGGCAAACGGCTCGCCACGCCAGACAGAAACACCCATAACATT
>JBNKSB010000272.1:0-7020 GCA_050297095.1 Pontiella sp.
AACCGTTTTTTTCTCTTGGACGGGTTCCGGTTCGGATACTCGTTCGGCCTTCGGCCAGGGCTCTGGCTCCGGCTTGGGGTCGCCTTCTTGTTCCGGCTCGGATTTCGGGGTATTGCTTCTAGGCAAACTGCTTAAAAAGGAGAGGTATTGATCCAAATCGTCTGATTTGGGCGACTCCTTCGCATCATGCATGTTTCCATTCGTATTGTCAGTTTCCATAATGCCTTTGCACTCAATATTCTAAAAATACATCCATCCCCTTCCACTCAGGGAAAGACCGAAGAACCTAGCAAACAGAAGGGTTCAGAACAATCCAGAATAATCCACAGAAGCATATTTCAGACCGTTTGGATCACAGCCCCCCCCTTTATCGGCTCAAGGCTTGACCCCGCCACACCCCCAACCTATCGTTTTGCGCATCCAAGGAATGCTTATGCGAGAATTTACCAAAGACGACCTGATTAATTTTCTGCCCAAATTTGACACCTTTGTCGGCATTGACTCCGACGGATGCGTGTTCGACACCATGGAAATCAAACAAAAGGACTTTTTCCATCCCCACATAATCAAGCACTGGCAATTGGAAGCCATTGAACCGCAGGTTCGCGCCGCCGCCGAGTTTGTCTATCTTTATTCCACCTACCGCGGTCTCAACCGCTTCCTCGGGCTCTGCAAAACCTTCGAACTGCTGCTAGACTGGCCCGAAGCTCGCGATAACGCCACCCTGCCCGATCCCTCCGAGTTGCGCGTCTATTGCGACTCGGGACTTCCGCTGAGCAATACAACCATTCAATCCGAAGCCAAACGCACCGGCAGCAGGATTTTGGAAGAGGCACATCTGTGGAGCGTTGAGCTGAACGAGGATATTGACCATAACATGCCCGATCCGCCTCCATTCCCGGGAGTGGAAAAGGCCCTTCAACGTATCCAGCAAAACTCCGATGCCATCGTGATTTCACAGACACAGGCGATCGCATTGCTCAAGGACTGGTATCGCGACGATCTGGCAAAATATGTCTCCGTCATTGCCGGCCCCGAATTGGGAAGCAAGATCGACCACTTCACCATGGCGGCACTCCACCGCTATCCTGCCAACGCCATCCTCATGGTCGGCGACGCCCCGGGCGATATGGCGACGGCGCAATCCATAGGGTGCAACTTTTATCCCATTAACCCGGGCCATGAGGTGGAAAGCTGGGAGCGCTTCATGGATGAAGCCTACCCATCGTTTCTCAGTGGCGGATTTTCAGAAGAGTACCAAAAGCAAATCATCAAGGAATTCAAGGCCCTGTTGCCGGGAACCCCGCCATGGAAAAAAACCGATTAGAACAACTGCTGCTTCGCTTCAAAAGTGGCGAAACCGACCTTGGGCAAACACTGGATATGCTCAAACATCTACCGTTTGAGGATATGGGTTTTGCCAAGATTGACCATCACCGCGCCCTGAGAACCGGCTACCCCGAAGTTGTATTCTGCCAAGGCAAAACCTACGAGCAGGTTGAGAAAATATTCCTTGCCCTCGAAAAGCACAACGGCAACATTCTGCTCACCCGTGCCGAACCCGAACTCTATACCCGACTCCAAAATATAGACGACCGCTTGGTTTACAACGAGCTAGGCCGTACGATCACCCTCGAACAAACGGGCCGCGAAAAGAAAGGAAGTGTACTGGTCATTTCCGCCGGCACCGCCGATATTCCCGTGGCCGAAGAAGCTGCCGTTACGGCGTCCATCTCCGGCGCGGAGGTGGAACGGCTCTATGACTGTGGCGTCGCCGGAATCCATCGCCTGCTGGCGCATAACGAAAAAATCCAGCAGGCCCGATGCATCGTCGCCGTAGCCGGCATGGAGGGTGCATTGCCGTCCGTGGTGGGCGGACTGGCCCCCTGCCCGGTCATCGCTGTCCCGACTTCCGTGGGCTACGGATCGCACCTCAACGGCATCGCCCCGCTTTTCACCATGCTGAACTCATGCGCCCCCAACATTACCGTCGTAAACATCGACAACGGATTCGGTGCCGGCTTCAGCGCCGCCATGATCAATAACCGGTAGGACGTGCTCGCAGAGCGTGCCGCAGTACGCATCCAGACACCCCGGCCGCTTGTTCCCTACCGTTGATTCCGCTTGATTCCATGCATCCGTTTCGAGATATTCCGCCCTTTCTTAACTCGGAGAATTTTATGATCAAGGCATGCGACTTAAAGAAAACATCCGTCATCGATATCGACGGTGCTCCCCACTGCGTGGAAAATATTTCCCAGCAGGCCCCAACAGCTCGGGGCGGCAACACCCTCTACAAGGTTCGCTTCCGCAATGTCTCCACCAAGGCCAAGGTCGACAAAACCTTCCGTGGTGAAGACATCCTTCAGGAAACCACCTACGAAACCAAGGAGGTCCAGTATCTCTATCAGGACGGCGACCGCTATGCCTTCATGGATCTGGAAAACTACGATCAGTTCGAACTGATGGAGGAGGATGTCGAAGAATGCCTGCCCTTTCTGGTGGAGGACATGGAAGGCATCATCGCCTTGGTATCCAACGGCAAGGTGCTGACGCTGCGCATGCCGGATGTAATCGAATTGGAAATCGTGGAATGCCCTCCTTCCATGAAAGGGGCATCGGCGACATCACGCACCAAACCGGCCACACTCACCACCGGCCTTATCGTGCAGGTTCCGGAATACATCGAGCAGGGCGAAACCATCAAAGTCGACACCCGCGACCGCAAATACCTCTCACGCGCATAAAACCTACGCTAAGGATGAATGTGGATTGATACCGCCATTTTTCCGGATTCATCTGTGTTTTTCCGTGGCCCAAAATGTCTGATCCTGATCCAGTTCTTGTGTTGGCCCCGATGCGCGGAATTACGACGATGCACTATCGTCAGGCCTTTGTGCGCCACTTTCAGGGGCTGGACATCGAAATGGCTCCGTTTATCCCTACGGTCAGCGCGGAGCGCATCAATCCAAAGCTCTTGAAGGATGTCCTCCCGGAGAACAATTCCGGTCTGCCGCTCATCCCCCAACTGATCGGAAACAAGGCGGACGACTTTGTACAGATGTGCAACGCCCTGCATGACCTGGGGTATGACGAGATCAACTGGAACCTGGGTTGTCCGCATAAACCAATCCGCAAAAAGAAGCGAGGCTCCGGCCTGTTGGCGCACCCCGACATGGTGGCCGCCGTACTCGAAAAGGCATGCCATGACACCCCCTGCCGGATTTCTGTGAAGGTGAGACTCGGTGTTGCGGAAAAATCAGAGCTGATGAACCTGATTCCGACCCTGAACCAATTCCCCTTGAGTGAAGTGATCATCCATCCTCGCACGGCGGAACAAATGTACGACGGCGTCGTGGATCTCGATGCATTTGAAGAAGCCTACAGGATATTGAGCCTTCCCGTTTGCTACAATGGCGACATAGACAGCCTTGCCTTTTACCAGACCATCAAAGACCGGTTCCCAAAAATCACTCGCTTTATGCTCGGCAGGGGCCTTCTCGCAAACCCGTTCCTGTGCGAGGAAATAAAATCGGTTACCCCCGCTGGGACAGCGGGCCTGCAGGATTCTCAATATAGACCGGGAGCCCTCTCCCGGCATATCGAACGCATCGCGGCCTTCCATGACGATCTGCTCGCACGCTACGAGGATGTATTGCATGGCGATCATCCCGTTCTGGGTAAGATGAAGGAATTCTGGACCTATCAGGGAATCCACCTATCGAACGGGCGAAAAATGTTTAAGAAACTCAAAAAGGCACAGCGGCTTGGATCCTATAAAGCCATTGTATCCGAGTTCCTATCCGAGGCCGAATGGACTGCATAGGCGCATGAAACATGGAATCTGCGCATGATCTTCCATTCCGTTTATCCTGTTATCCGGCCCCAAAACAACTATCTTCACGACTATGCAAAAAATCGGCATAGCACTGGGAGGCGGAGGCGCAAAAGGCTTCGCGCACATCCCCATTTTGGAAGTCTTTGATGAACTGGGCCTCACGCCCTACTGCATCACCGGAACGAGTATTGGCGCCATCATGGGAGCACTATACGCGTCGGGATATTCGGCGAAAAACATTGCCGAAATGTTCCACAAGCTGATTGTGCCGCCCAATGCGCGTCTCAGGGACATCATCCGAAGCAAGGATGTGCTTAAGATTTTTGAGCTGATTGATCCACACTTCAGCCTCAAGCCCCAAGGTCTGCTGAAGGGAGAAAAGCTCCTGTCCTACCTATACGATCAGATGCAGGTTGATACCTTCGAGGAACTTAAGATCCCGCTAAAGGTGGTCACTACTGATTTCTGGCGAAAGGAACAAGTGGTGTTTAAATCCGGCGATTTGCTTCCAGCCGTGCGGGCCAGCATGGCTCTGCCCTACATATTCACCCCTGTCATCGACGGGGAACGGGTGCTGGTCGATGGCGGCTTGGTCAACAATGTCCCCCACGACCTGCTCGACCCGAAGTGCGATATAAGAATTGCCGTGGACATCATGGGAACAACCACGACATCCATGGAGAAAATCCCTTCGCCACGCGATGCCATATTTCACACCTACCAGGTCATGATGGACGCCATGGCCCATGAAAAACGGGTGAATCATCCAGTCGACATCTACGTCCGTCCTCCGCTGGTCGACGTGGAAATCCTCGACTTCCATAAGCCATGGGACATCTATAAACAGGGACTTGCTGCCAAAGATGATTTCAAACGGCAACTGGAACGCCTGCTATCTAAAAAGAAGTCGCGAATAGGCTGGCTGGGGAGAAGACGGTAATGCAACCCGATTGGCTCATCATCGACGGATATAACCTTTTGCATCAGATAGACGAATTGGCGGAACTACTCCGCACCGATATCCAAACCGCCCGTCAGCGCCTGGTCCGCCTCGTGGAAAACACAGCGCATCGAATGGTCCCCCAAACCACCATTGTTTTCGATGGTCGCGAAGCCGGAACCGATGATTCCCTTACCGTCCGACACATTGAGGTGTTCTTTTCTCCCGCCAACCTTTCTGCCGACACGGTGATCGAACGATTGGTTTCAAAATTCAGCCGGCCCGAAAAAATTCTCGTGGTTACCTCCGATCACGCCGAACATGCGACCGTCTCCAGCGCCGGCGCCCAGGTCATGTCGTCGCAGGAGTTCGTCTCCCGGTGCGAACAGGATGGTCGCAGGACGATTGGAAGGAGTACGCCTCCAGGGAAAGAGCCTAAGCTTGGTGACCATTTTCCAACTAATTGGTAGCTCGCCTATATGCCTCAGGCGATGATCCGAACACGGACTTCTGTGCGAAGCCGTTCAACATCGTCATATTTAAGCATGCCAGAAACCAGGTTGAGCGCATTCGCAGCGCCGCATGCCATGCCGTCGATGAGGATTTCCGGAACCGAGCATCCGTTGGCAAGCGCCAAGGCAATCCCTGCCGTTACGGCATCGCCGCTTCCAACAGGATTGATTGCATTGATCTTAGGTGGCGTAAGTTCAATGGTCTGAAGCTCGTCCATATAGAAGGCTGTACGGCTTCCCCTCGTTACCAGCACCGACCACGCCCCAAGCGCAATGAGTTTCTGGCACGCTTCCAGCATGTCCGCTCCTCCGATGGTTTGCATCAATTCGACATCATTGATTTTTGCCATGAAAGGCCTATGTTCCAACGCTTGCAACAGCGGTTCGCCCGGCGCATCGATCATCACCCGTCCGCCTTGTCCTGCCACAATGGAAGCGATTTGGGCATAGGCATTCACCGGAGCCCCCGCCGGCAGCTTGCCGGAAATTGGAACAACTGTCCCTTCCAGTCTCAAGCACCGGAACTGTTCCAGCATCCCGTTCCATTCTTCGTCGCGAATAGGAGGCATCTCCTCCACCAGCTCCGTTGTTTCGGGGTTTTCAGCCTCGACGAGCGTCTGACAAATACGGGTTTCGCCCTCAACGTACACATGTCGGAAGGCTACCCCCTCCGACTCCAGCATCTGCTCAAGCAGTTCACCGTTTTTTCCGCCGGCAAAACCCACCAGCAGGGCCTTTCCTCCCAATTGATTGACCATGCGGGCAGTATTGGCTCCCTTCCCCCCAATACCCAGCGTGACTTTCGCAGCCCGGTTCACCGCATGTTTTTCCAGCGTCTGGAATTCAAGAATACGTTGGATGCACGGCGTAAAGCCGCAACAGATAATCGGTTTTGGGGAAGTGCTCATGTTGTATGGGAATAAATCGTTTTTTTGGGGAAATTGATAGTAGACAAACCAAAATATTTCGGTACTTTAGTCGCTCCTTTATCGGAAACGGTGGGGTTGCGGAGCGGTCAAACGCAGCAGACTGTAAATCTGCCCTCTACGAGTTCGATGGTTCGAATCCATCCCCCACCACCATTTTAACCGGTGCCAAAAGCACCGGTTTTTTTTGTCTTTATGGACGAGAACCATCTGGTTCGACACAAGCGAAGCGCCGTGAGGCTGGCGTCATGCGACAGCCCCGAAGGGCAAGCCGAAGGTGCAGCAATCCATCCCAGCCCTGTTTTCAAACGAATTCAGGGCTTTTTCATATCTGGATGCCTTGCGGGAAGCTTAGGACTGGTTGTAGTCGGCCGCTGACGGAGTCTAAGGGAAACTCCGTTTTGCTGAGGAATTTGCGCCGATTGCGGTGGGCTATAACTCTGGCAACTGATTTCCTTCTGGCTCAAGCCCCACAGCATCCATCTGCCCTTCCCTCATCCTTCTTACACGCACGGCCTCGCTTGGTATTCCTGTAGTTCCGGCAGTTGCTGTTGAGCCTCACCCCGGAAGACATATTCAACCAGTACCCCGTCTCTTTCTTTCCCGATGCCCCTGCATCTCCCGACCTTTGCGCTCTACGGAACTCCCATGGCGGGACAGGGTTAGTTTCCCGCCCACAGCCCCTTCCTGGCTTTACGGGCATTTACTTCAACCTCATCCAACTTCTTGTCCTTGGAGGACTGTCTAAAGTGCCACGCTCAGACTTCAGGGTAGTTCTCCTTTGGGTTTGGACACAA
This sequence comes from Pontiella sp., assembly GCA_050297095.1. Taxonomy (GTDB): domain Bacteria; phylum Verrucomicrobiota; class Kiritimatiellia; order Kiritimatiellales; family Pontiellaceae; genus Pontiella. The sequence goes on from JBNKSB010000272.1 coordinate 7,014, forward strand.
AAAAGCC
>JBNKSB010000273.1:0-5730 GCA_050297095.1 Pontiella sp.
GAGTCGATTAACAGGAGATGTACAGTGTTGTCTGATCGCGTAAATAAACCGAATCACTTGCTCGAGCCCGTGTGCCTTGAGGAGGTCGTCTTCGACTGGAAGACGGAAACCTGGATGGGGCGTCATGAAGCCATCTGCAAAGCCGTGCAGGAAGGCGATCCGGACGTGATCTTCATCGGCGATTCCATCACCCACCACTGGGAACGGGATGGGATTGAATCCTGGACCGCGAGCTATGCAAAATATCGTCCGGTCAACATGGGGTTCGGCGGCGACCGCATCCAGCATCTGCTGTGGCGCCTGCAGCATGGGGAGCTGGAAAACATATCGCCCAAACTGGCCGTTCTGCTGATCGGAACCAACAACTCGGCGGATAATACGGCGGAGGAGATTGCCGAGGGCATCGCGGCGGTGTGCGCGCTTATTCGCGAAAAGCTGCCGCAAACCAAAATCCTGCTGCATGCGATCTTTCCGCGCGATACGCCAGACGGGCCGCGTCGTAAAGTGAATGAAGCGACGAATGAGCGCATCCGCAAACTCGATGACGGTGAGTGGGTTCACTTCCGCAATCTCGGAGGTTTTCTGGTCGACGACGACGGTTGCATCAAGAAGGAACTGATGGAGGACTTGCTGCATCCGACCGCCGCCGGCTATGTGGCATGGGCTGAAGTCCTGAATCCCGTGCTCGAAGAGCTGTTGTCAGACTGAATCCCGGGTGGCAGATGGGTTGGTATTCAGTCAAGCATATGTCACAATGGAGTTTGAATGCCATTGAATTGCTGGAGTTCGTTGCGGATAATATTCCAGACTCGGATGCCGCAGGGTGATTTGAATTGATGAGAGAGGGCGTTGAACGGAGAAGAATGCCATGATTCGTTATTTGGCTAGTGGATATCGCGATTTCAGGGATCACCCGGTTCCGCTTGGGGAGCGGTTGAATTGGGAAGTCTACGTGGTGGCCGAAGGGGAAATGGCCCCGGTTTTTCAGGATGGCCCCGCAGTTCCCTTGAAAACCAAATACGCATGGGTCATGCCGCCTGGCATGCTCTATGGGTGGAGAAGCGGCGATAAGCCGCCGAAGCGCTATGTGGTGCATTTAACTTCGGTTCCCAGCGCGTTGAAACAGGCGGCCAATGAGAGCGGATACTTTTGTCGGGAAATCAGTGATTCCGAAATAGAACAGATCGGAAGGATCTATCAACGGATGGAAAAGCATGCCATGGCCTTTTCCCCCTTGAGCGAATTGAAGGTGGAAAAGGCTGCGATCGATTTGGCTTTGCTTTTGTTGACTGGAGTCAAGTTGGTGAACAAGGTGCCGCTGGACAAGATTGATCAACAGCGTGTCGAGTCGGCAATGGTCTGGTACCGGGAGCATATGAGTGAATCCCCAACGATTGACGCCGTGGCATCGGTTGTCAATCTGTCGGCTGGGCACTTGCGCCGCACCTTTCAACGGGTTCGGGGGTGTTCTCCTCATGACGCCTTCATGGCCTTGCGGTTGGAACGGACAAAGGAGTTGCTGAGCACCACCTCTCAGGACTTGCTGCAGATTGCCCGTCAGTGCGGATTTAGCAGTGATAGCGATTTTTGCCGGGTTTTTTCAAAGTATTGTGGGATTTCACCGCATAAATGGCGGACCAACATTGTCAGGCCGGAGGACGGTGATGAGCCATCATAGGCCTGAAGAAATAGGTTACATCTTTGGAAATGTGGATGTTATGAGTATCTTGCACGGTTGTCGGAGGCTGCGCGTGCAGAGGAAGATATCGTTCGTTTGATTGATCAGGGGCCGAGTTTAAGAAGTATACACTGATTGGGTTCAGCCAGGGGTTACTGTTTTGACGACAGATTGAGCTTAGTCAACCAATTCGGCTCCTTGGCCTGATAGCGGACGGTGGATCGGTGCATTTTGAAAGATCGACAGGCCTGTCGCCCGGAAAAGCGGCCCTGGGCAATGATCGGTATGATTGCCGTAATGGGTGGTGGAATACTGTCCATTCGCCGTCGCTTCATGATCTAATTCATCATGCCATTTTTTCGGTTGCTGTTGCATTGGCAAGTGGAACGACGATCAATCTCCCGCTTCGGCGGCGGCTTTTTTGTGTTGCGGTGGAATCTGCTTGGCAGGATGGAAGTCCGTAGACGAGGACTAGTGTCTGTGATGCGGGCCGAACCGTCGTTTTTTCTTGCGATGGATTCGGTGTCATAGAACAGTAGACAATCGCAAAATACCATATGGGAAACTATAAGGGTTAGGGACTGGACCTTTCTTTGCCTGTGCGGGGAGCTTCTGTGTGAAGGTCTTGTAATGGAATGAATGGAGTGGATATGAATAAATCGGTTTCTTTTTTTGTTGGTGGTATTCTCGTCGGAGCATTGCTGGCGACGGCAGGATTTTCGCTGTATCGCCGGGCGCAACTGCACAGCGGCACGGGCAACGCGCAAAACCAGATGGTGCTGAAACTTGGGCATAGTCTTGATACAGGCCATCCGGTCCACAAGGCGATGGAGTTCATGAAAAAACGCCTGGAGGAACTTTCCGGCGGAAGCATGACCATCAATATCTATCCCAGCTCGGTTCTGGGCTCGGAAACGCAGTGTATTGAAATGCTGCAAAATGGATCGTTGGCGATGACGAAAACCTCTGCCGCTGCCATGGAAAACTTTATTCCGTCGATGGCCGTCTTTGGTTTGCCCTACCTCTTCCGCGACTCGGACCACTACTGGAAGGTCATTAATGGCGAGATCGGTAAACGGCTGCTAACCGAGGGGCAGTCAAAGTTCCTGTATGGGCTCTGCTACTACGATGCCGGAAGCCGTAATTTCTACACGAAGGACACTCCTATTCGAACCCCCGATGATCTAAAAGGGCTCAAGATTCGTGTAATGAACAGTAAAACAGCCATCGATATGGTGAAGGCCATGGGCGGGGCTCCTACGCCGATTGCCTGGGGCGAGCTCTATTCGGCCTTGGCGCAGGGAACCGTTGACGGCGCCGAAAACAATCCGCCGAGCTTTACGTCCAACAAGCACTATGAAGTCTGCAAGCATTTCACGTTGGACGGACATACCCGTATCCCCGACATCCTGATGATGAGTACGAAGGTGTTTGATCGGTTAAGCCCGGAGCAGCAGGGCTGGATCCTGCAGGCCGCCGCGGAGTCGTCTGAATTCGAGCGCAAGCTGTGGCAGGAAAAAACCGTGGAAGCCCTGGAGCAGGCTCAGGCCGAAGGTGTCACCGTCTATGATGTCGATACTGCGGCGTTCGCCGAGAAGGTCGCTCCCATGCTCGAACAGGTCGAGAATCCTGAAGTACGCAAGCTGCTTAAACAGATTTCTGAGGTGAAATAATGCTGGCCGGCTTGATTAAAGTAAAAAAATGGATGACTGCTACACTCAACTATGGACTGATCCTCGCGGTATTGCTGCTGGTGGTTGATGTGGTGTGGGGAGTGTTCACGCGCTATGTCATGGGCGAGCAGGCCAAGTGGACGGAAGAGCTGGCTCGCTTCCTCCTGATTTGGGTGTCACTGCTGGGCGGTGCCGTGGCCTTTGGAACCAAGGGGCATCTCGGTGTTGACTATTTTGTCGACAAGTTCGATCCGTCCGCCCGCAAGTTGATGGCGGTCGTGGTTCATCTGATTGTACTCTTTTTTGCCGGTGCCATTTTCGTTTACGGCGGATGGCGCGTCGTGAGCGATACCCTGACGATGGAGCAGATGACTCCGGCATTGGGGTGGAAGATGGGGCACGTCTATCTAGCCCTTCCCATCGCTGGTATTTTCATGGTGATCTATACTCTTGAAAATTTAATCGAGACGCTGGTCACGCCTGCATCGGAACTGCATGAGGCGGAAGCCGAGGAGGTGGACTAATGGGTACGGTGGCTCTCATTCTAATCGCCGTTTTCATTCTGATGCTCGTCATGAACGTGCCGATTGCGGTGTCGATTGCGCTGGCATCCTTTTTTGCCATTGTTGCCGCGGGTATCGATCCCACCATTGTCATTGCAAGCAAGATGGCCAATGGCGTCAACAGCTTTGCCTTGTTGGCGATCCCATTCTTTATCCTCTCCGGCCACTTGATGGGACGGGGCGGGCTGGCCCGCCGTCTCATTGATTTTGCCGGCGTGCTGGTGGGGGCATTGCCCGGCGGCCTGGGCTACGTCAACACCCTGACCTGCATGCTGTTCGGATCCATCTCCGGGTCCGCCGCTGCCGCAGTATCTTCCGTCGGCGGTTTCATGATTCCGGAAATGAACCGCAAAGGGTATGGCCGTGAATTCAATGTCTCGGTTACCACCACGGCCGCCACGACGGGCCTGTTGATCCCGCCAAGCAATGTCATGATTGTCTATTCGGTGGCCGCAGGTTCGGTGTCGATTGCCGCCATGTTTATGGCGGGCATCCTGCCGGGAATTGTGACCGGCCTGTTTATCATGCTGGTGGCTGGCATTATCTCGGTGATTCATGGGTATCGCGGCGAATCGCTTGAACTGCCGCGGTGGAAGCCAATTGCAGCCACAGGGGTCGTTGCGGGAATCATTTTATCGATCATACTGAACAAAAAATGCGGAGTTGATCTGGGTTTTCAGGCGGGAAAACTGCATGTGAGCAATGCGACGATATGGTTTTTGATCTGGTCGACGGCCAGTTGCCTCTGCTTTAAGACCTTCCGTCGCGCCTATCTCACTTTGCTCCTGATCGTAATCGTCATTGGCGGTATTCTGGCCGGCATCTTCACGGCCACGGAAGCGGCTGCGATTGCTGTGGTTTATTCCTTCATTCTCTCGGTGATCGTGTATCGCGAGATCAAGATGAAGGAACTGCCTGAACTTTTGCTGCATACGGGGATTACGACCGCAATCGTTATGCTGTTGATCGGTGCCAGCTCGGGTATGAGCTGGATCATGACCATGGCCAATATCCCGCAGACCGTCAGCGCGGCGTTGCTGGGGCTGTCGGACAACCCGATTGTCATTCTACTCACCATCAATGTGCTGTTGCTGTTTGTCGGTACGTTCATGGATATGACCCCGGCCATTCTGATTTTTACACCGATCTTCCTTCCGGTCGTGAGTTCGTTGGGCATGCACCCGGTGCATTTTGGGATCATGCTGATCGCCAACCTTTGCATCGGTCTCTGTACGCCGCCGGTCGGCACCTGCCTGTTCATTGGATGCGGAGTGGGTCAAACCACGATTGCGAAAGTGACCAAAACCATGTTGCCGTTCTTTGGGGCCATGGTTGCCGCACTGATGGTGATCACCTATATCCCCGCCACCTCTCTTTTGTTGCCGGTTCAGTCCAAGCAGCTCAAGCAGGCCGACGTTGATAAGGCGTTTTTTATGAATGTACCGGAGGAGAAACAAGACGAGGCCCCTTAAAGAGGTCTCGCTTTCCCTTATAAGTGCCGGAATTTGACTTGAGTCGAATAACCAAATCACTATGGTTGCGCTTCATTTTTCAGGACAGGATTGAAGCGCATGAAAGAGATTAAAATCGGTATTCTTGGATTCGGCACGGTCGGTGCCGGCGTAGTGGAAGGCATTCAGAAAAACGGGACGCTGATGGCCGAACGAACCGGTATCATGCCGGTGATTGCCCGGATTGCCGACTTGGACATCGAAAGCTATCGGGGGGTTATGATTCCCGAGGGGGTGCTCACCACGGACGCCATGGAGGTGATCCATGATCCCGAAGTCGACTTAATCGTCGAACTGGTAGGTGG
>JBNKSB010000274.1:0-4263 GCA_050297095.1 Pontiella sp.
TTCCTGATCACCGGAGACCTTTCCTGCACGACAGAAGCTGAACGGGAAAAATCCATATGGGAATCCGATCCCACCAACCGCGTCTATTTCGGGAACTATTTCAGTGCCGCCATGGAAGAATGGCAGCACGATCCCGGAAAAATACCGGAGGAGCTACTCGAAACCGCCCGGAAGGTCGATCCAGGAAACGCGTTGTACGACTATCTTGAAGCCCTGAAAATCATGGAGAGCCAACGGAGCAACAAGGAAGCCGTCCGCATCATATCCTTTAATTTCGGCGACGCCCTCGAAACGGCAGAACTTCCCGTCTACGAGGTGCAGGACCGCGAGCGGCTTGACCGGGCCATGGCCTTGATCGAAAAAGCACTGAACGAGCCGCTGAATCAATACTATGCCGAAGAAATGCTCAGGCAACGCCTATCCCTGCTTCCGGAACCAACACGCATGGCGGATCAAGTGGCATATATTGGATACAAAGCTGGCTGCTACCGCCCGCCATTGATCTATCGACATATCCGGCAGCTACCCAAGTTCATGATGGCCTATGGCGACCTGCTCCTCCAGGAAGGCGATAACGAACGGGCGGCGGTATTTCTTTCATGCTGGGAAAAGATGCCCCGCCAGATCATCGATGGAGGAGCAAACAACCTCGTCGATACGATAATCGCCATGGTGCTCATAAAAACCGGCTATTCCGCGGCCGCAATCTATCGGACCCATGGCTTTGCGGAGGAAGCCAAACAAATCGCCGCCAAAGTCGATATCGCACAGAATCCACTCCGACACTGGCGAGAGGAGCGGGACCATGATGTTGAACCTGTTCTCACGAAATATGGAGGGATGCTGGCCACCATTGGCACGCCCGACGCAGGAAGAAGAGTCCTCTCCCGGAAAGAGCTGGATCCCAACCGTCGCCTTGAATACGCCGTGCTTTCCGAAGGGATTGCAGGAGCAATCAGTATTGCTTTGCTGATCGCTATACTGGGCTGCACAATGGTCAGTCTCCACTGGCGACGGACTAAAAAAGCCGGTGCAATTCCCATCCTGCTCTTCCCCTCACCTATCACTTTGGCAAAGGTGCTGTTCTTTGGTGTGGTTTGCCCCGGCGTACTCTTTTTGCTCATCACACGATTTATCCCGTGGAGCGGTCATGCCTATTCGGGGCGGTTCGGACTGCATAAGCTGATTGCCGAATTTGGATTGCTCGCCATGGCTATACTGATTCTGCCTGCAATCCTGGGAGAAAAAGCCATCCGCAAGCGGTGCTCCGAACTGAATATTCCAGTCACATTCCTTGCCATACGAAAACTTAACCCGTTTTTCATCGTATGCTCCGGCGCGCTGATCGCGCTTTGGTTTATTCCGGCAAACGACTCCGAACCCTGTTTTTGGACCAGCATTGTTTTGGCAATCATCATCGCGATTCTGCTGCTTGCCGGAGGATTAGGCGGATTGGTTCAGGGATGGGCCGGGCGCAAGGAACATGGACTCTACTATGGCTCCCTGTTTCGTTCGCTCATTCCGCTGTTGGCCGGTACGTCCCTGCTGTTGAACCTGATGAGCCGACCAACCCTGTTCGCTCTGGAAAAAGAATATATCCAAGCCGACACGCTCTTTGATGCCCAAAGCCCTGTCTGTTTAACGATCGAGAACAAGGTGTCCAAACAGATGGGGGAAGAAATCTTCGCGGGCCTTGATGACGCCGCATCCATGCCGGAATAAATCATTTCAGGGATTCCTTCCTCGCAGGGGTGTGGAGAGCAAAAAGGGAATCGCTGCCGATGGAATGCCTTCCCGCCCATAGGAGAAATGATGCCATTTTCAGTTTGGAACCAGCCTTTATATGGGAGCCGACTGGAAGTCGGCGATACGGTTGTACCGCCCGCATCTTTCGGGCCTGGCAGACAGGATGCCTGCGATACATATCCCGAAACCAAACTGAAAGCTGGCATGAATGCCGACACGCGTGTTCCACAAGAGGAACATTCTTATAAGATGCTCTATATAAGATGCCTGGAATGTTCTATCCCAGCTCGAGCATGGTCTTGCTGAGCTCGAGTTGTTCATGCTCTTCCATGACGAGCAGGTTTTCGAATACTTCCTTCACGCCTGACGAGGGTGCGCGGTTAACCATTTCGCTGTAGAACTTGATCAGGCAGGCATCAAAATGCATTGCTGCGGTAACCACGTCGTCAACATCCATATCCGGCTTAATCTTGAATTCGCTGATTTCCGATAGTTTCGTTGCGTCGGAGTCGTATTGGTAGTAGGAATCGAGCACGTTTTTTGAGACATCCTTCTGGAATGCTGCCAGACACTCATCGAGATATTGTTCATGCCGGCTCATGTAGCCCAGCAAGGCCCGGGTACGCTCCTGGCTGGCCGAATCCTTAAGTCCCTCGTAGAACTCGCTCAACTTCTGGTGGAACTTCCGCGCCTGGTTTAGAACATCCTTTGTTTGATTAAATGGCATATTAACTCCCTTCTGGCTGTTAAGAATTTTAAACGATATCCAAATTCAGTCAAATAGCCGCCCGGCTCAATAAGCCCCCCTTATTGAGACAACCGATCCACCACTTCTCCCGCTTCGAGAAAAGAGATGCTTCGGATCTGCATGAGTGTGATGGCACGCCGACCATCTTCCGGTTTCACGTTCACAGCTCGAATGGCATCGATAGCCACCGTCACGGAAAAACCGAAACGATGAGCATCGAGCGCCGTATTCTTCACGCAATAGTCGGTCGTGAGCCCCGCGATGACCACGTCCTCCACGGACTGCTTCTTCAACAAATCGCAGAGTTGGGTTTCTTCAAATCCCGAATAGGCTTCCTTTTCGGGGTCATCCGCCTTGGAAATAATGGCGGCACCGGGCGGAACATAAAGGTCGGCATGGAATTCCGCACCGGAAGTTCCAGCAACACAATGCGGTGGCCAAGGACCTCCATTAACCTCAAACGAACAATGGTTTTCAGGATGCCAGTCGCGCGTAAAATAGATGGGCCAGCCATGTTCCTCAAAACAACGGATCAGACGGTTGGCCGGTTCGACCACCTTGTCACCTTCGTCCACCGCCAAGGTTCCGCCAGGACAAAAATCCCGTTGTATGTCCACGATGAGCAATGCCGTCTTCATGACCAGCCCTCTACGTCTATTCTTCGATGCTGATCGCTTCTACGGGGCAGCCTTCAGCCGCTTCCCGGCAGGACTCCTCTTCATCGGATGGCACAGAGTCCACCTTGGCCTTGGCCACATCGCCATCCATCTCAAAGACAGCCGGGCAGATGTCGGGACACAGCCCGCACCCGGTACACATATCAGGATCTACTTTTACTTTCATCTCGGCCTCCTGTTACTTGTTTAGGTTCTATTCCCTTTCGGGCGATGCCCTAAGTGTAGGAGCCCCTGTCGCCATTGCAAATGAATAAACGTGCTCCTTGATCCGGACGAAAACACTGGTAGGCTCCGTTTAGAGGACGGAAAGATGAAAAAGCCCCCGCTGACAGCATCTGCATGCCGGCTGCCGATCCACGAGCTTCGTTGCGGCTACTATTCCGATGTCTATTTCTGGCGCGAAAAGATCACCCTCGAACAGCATGGCCTGCGCCCCGACGTCACCATGCAGGTTTTCCAAAAGAAAAAGGCCCGGCTCTGTGGCATCGGGGAAGCGCTGGCTGTCCTAAAAGCCGCCACCGGATATTATTCAGACCCGAACCATGCGGCCGCCCTCTTTCAACAGTATCTCAAGCGCAGCGAACACGATGCCATTGCAACCGAACTTGATGCCCTCTGGCACGATCGTTTTGACGCACTCGACATTCAGTGCCTATCCGACGGCGACACGATTGCCCCTTGGGAGAGCGTGATGCATATCACCGGCGATGCTTCGCTGTTCGCCCATCTCGAGACCGTCTACCTAGGTATACTGTCGCGCCGGACCAAGATCGCGACGAATGTACGCGCGGTTGTCGATGCCGCCGGCGACAAGCCAGTGCTCTATTTCCCGGCGCGGTTTGACCACTGGTCGGAGCAGGAAGGCGATGGGTATGCCGCGTTCATCGGCGGTGCGTTCGGGGTTTCCACGCCGGCGCAGGCCGCCTGGATGGGAACCGAAGCTCTGGGAACCGTACCGCACGCGCTCATTGCATCCGTCGGCGGCAACACGGTGCGAGCCGTCGCCCTGTTTGACGAGACCTATCCCAAAGTCAACCTGATTGCGTTGGTTGATTTTGATAATGACTGTGTTGGAACCTCCCTCAAATGCTG
>JBNKSB010000275.1:0-14591 GCA_050297095.1 Pontiella sp.
TCCTTCCGAACTGTTGAAGGTGGGCGACGAAGTCGAAGTGATGATCCTCGAAATCGATCTCGAAAAAGAGCGCATCAGCCTCGGCCTCAAGCAGACCATGGAAAATCCGTGGGAAGAAATCGAAGCCCGCTATCCGATCGGCGCCCGTGTACACGGCAAGGTGGTCAACCTCGCGCCGTACGGAGCCTTCGTTGAGCTCGAAGAAGGCGTTGAAGGTCTTGTTCACGTTTCCGAAATGTCCTGGACCAAGCGCATTCAGCGCGCTGCCGACGTTCTCAATGTCGGCGATGAAGTCGACGCGGTTGTTCTGTCGGTCAGCACCGAAGACAAGAAGATCTCACTCGGCATGCGCCAGACCGAAGAAAATCCGTGGGAAATCGTAGCCGGCAAGTATCCGATCGGATCGCTGGTTACCGGCAAGGTTCGCAACTTCACCTCCTACGGCGCATTTGTTGAGCTGGAAGAGGGCGTTGACGGCATGATCCACGTGTCCGACATGTCTTGGACCCGCAAGGTAAACCATCCTTCCGAAGTCCTCAAGAAGGGCGACGAAGTCGAAACGGTCGTGCTCGAAATCGATGCCAACAACCAGCGCATCAGCCTCGGCCTCAAGCAGGCTCAGGACGATCCGTGGGCCGGCATTGTGGATCGCTACCCGATCGGCGCCAAGGTTTCCGGCATCGTGACGAAGATCTCCTCCTTCGGCGCATTCGTCGAAATCGAGGAAGGCATTGATGGCCTCGTGCACATCAGTCAGATCTCCGATGAGCATGTGGAACGCGTCAAGGATGTCCTGAACGTTGGCGACAGCATTGAAGCCCGCGTTGTGAAGGTGGATCCGGTCGAACACCGCATCGGACTCAGCGTCAAGGCTGCCAAGGTTGCCGACGATCAGTTCGAAGTGCAGGAAGACATGCTCGAAGGGCTGCAGCCCGGTTCCGAGCTGGTTGACCTCTCTTCCGCGTTCGACAGCGCCTTTGGCGATGCCCTCGAAGAGTGGCATCCCGGCGACAAGAAGAAGGACGACGAATAGTCGCAACTACTTCTGTGAAAAAGCCTGCCCGATTTCCGGGCAGGTTTTTTTGTGACTTTCGCGCGCAGGTATGGCTAAATGCGCGCTTTCTTCCCGGGGAATGTTTCTCGCGTAAAGACGCCAAGTTGCAAAGACATGCATTTTCTCGCTCTGGGACTTTACGGCTTAAGCGCCGAGCGGAGCGAAGATAATTTGCGAATGCAAACAGTGTCTGGAAGACACGGTTTGCCGGGCGCGAGATAAATCCTGCTAAAGAGATGGATTGAATATGAACATTGAAGAACAACTCGATTTCCTGTCGGCGCGCGCGGTCGATTTTATCAACCGCGAAGACCTGAAAAAGAAACTGGAAAAGGCGCAGTCCGAGGGCCGCGGCCTGCGGATTAAGTATGGTGCAGACCCCTCCGCGCCGGATATTCACCTCGGCCACGTGGTCGGGCTGAACAAGCTGCGCGAATTCCAGGATGCCGGCCACACCGTCGTCTTCATCATCGGCGACTTTACCGGCATGATCGGCGATCCCTCCGGCCGTTCGCAAACCCGCAAGCCGCTCACTCGTGAGCAGGTGGCAATCAACGCCAAGTCCTATCAGGAGCAGGTTTTCAAGATTCTCGATCCCGAAAAGACCGAAATCCGTTTCAACTCCGAATGGTGCGGAAAGATGGATTTTTCTGATGTGATCCGTCTTTCGGCCCACGTGACCGTGGCCCAGATGCTGGCCCGCGACGATTTTTCCAAGCGCTATGCCGCAAACCAGCCGATTTCGATCGTCGAGTTTCTTTATCCGCTGGTGCAGGCCTATGACTCCGTCATGGTCGAGGCCGACCTGGAACTCGGTGGCACCGACCAGCTTTTCAACCTGCTGCTTGGCCGCGAGTTGCAGAAGGTGATGGGGCAGGAGCCGCAATGCGTCATGACCCTGCCGCTGATCGAAGGCCTCGACGGCGTCAACAAAATGAGCAAAAGCCTCAACAACTATGTAGGCGTTGAGGAAACGCCGCGCGATATGTACGGCAAGCTCATGAGCGTCCCTGACGACCTGATGTGGAAATACTTTGAATACATTCTCTGCTGGCCGGCTGAGAAGGTGAAGGAGACGCATTCGAAGGTTGCCGCCGGCGAACTGCATCCACGCGCCGTGAAAGACCAGTTGGGTCAGGAAGTGGTCGCCCGCTTCATTGGCGAAGAAGAGGCCAAAGCGGCGGCTGAAGAATTTACGCGCATTTTTGCGAAGGGCGATCTGCCGGACGAGATTCCAGAGGTGGAAGTACCCGACGGCGTGGAAATGATTGGCCTGCTAAACCTGATGGTGCTGGCCAAGCTGGCGAAGAGCAACGGCGAGGCTCGGCGGCTCGTCAAGCAGGGCGCGGTACGAATCAACGACGAAAAAATCAGCGATGAGCGCGCCGAGATTGCTCCCGAAGAGGGCATGATCATTCGCTCCGGGAAGCGCGGTTTCGCGAAAATCAAGATTGGATAAGACAGATCGGCCTGATCCGTCGGATCGGACTGGTTACGAATGATGGAGGTTTAGAACAATGGCAGGACATAGTAAGTGGGCAAACATTAAGCATAAAAAAGGGAAAGCCGACGCCGCGCGTGGCAAGGTTTTCAGCAAGATTGCCAAGGAAATCATGGTGGCGGCGCGCTCGGGCGGCAACCCGGCGGACAATATCACGCTGCGCGCCCTGATCCAGAAGGCCAAGGCGGCCAACATGCCGAATGACAACATCGACCGTGCCATCAAGAAGGGTACCGGTGAACTCGAAGGCGGACAGCTTGAAGAGGGCAGCTACGAATGCTATGCCGCCGGCGGCATTGCTGTCGTCGTGAAAGTGCTGACCGACAACAAGAACCGTTCCGCCTCGGAAGTGCGCCATGCCATGTCGAAGGCCGGTACCGAACTGGCGCAGCCTGGCTCCGTCAGCCGCATGTTCCAGCGCAAGGGCCAGATCTTTATCGACAAGGACAAGGCCGGTGAAGAGCAGTTGATGGAAGTAGCACTCGAGGCCGGTGCCGAAGACCTGAAGACCGACGGTGACCAGTTTGAGATCATCACCGATCCTAACGACTATGATACCGTCTGCGACGAACTGACGAATGCAGGCATCGATATCGCAGAGTCCGATGTAACGATGATTCCGGACATGGTGACCGAGGTGACCGATCTGGCGCAGGCCAAATCCATCATGAAATTTGTGGAAGCACTCGAGGAACTCGACGACGTGCAGGATGTCTACACCAACTTCGACATCTCTGACGAAATCGCCACCCAGCTCGAAGAGGAATAGGCGACCATATCATCTGCAGGAATCATGAAAAGGCGGCTCGATTGCGGGCCGTTTTTTTATTTTTCAGGGGGGAGGTAACCTTCCGTTAAATTCCCGGAAATTTATGTATACAGCAGTCGGGGTTGGAGCTATATAGCGGCTGAATTTCCAACTCAGGAGCCGAATGAGCCCGACCCTATGTCCCGATGTGGTTTGCCGCCGTGTTGGCTTGAACCGAACCGATGATCTGCTCGCACTGGAAGAGGCGTGTTTTGCGACGGATCGCATCAGCCGCCGAAACCTGCGTAATCTTTTGCAATCGCCCTCCGCCTACTGCATGGGTGCGTACCGCTGCGGCAGGCTGGTTGGCAGCATGGTAATCCTGTTCAAGCGCAACTCCCGGTCGGCGCGGGTCTATTCGCTGGCGGTATCGGAAGCTGCACGGGGAATGGGGATTGGGCGACGCATGATGGCGAGGGCCGAACGGGAGGCGCGGCTGCGGGGTTGCGACCGCATGCGGCTGGAGGTGCGCATGGACAACATACCGGCGATTCGCCTCTACGAAAGCCTTGGGTTTGCCGATACGCAGGTGTTGCCGGGCTATTACGAGGACGGGGCGCACGCGTTCGTGATGCGGAAGGAGTTGGTCTAATTCATGTCGAAGCAGTTTATCGTGGTCGACAAGTCGGAAGACTGGAACCCCTACTACCCGAGTGACAACCTGATTACCGCAGAGGCCTATCTCGCCGCGGACCCATCGCCCGATCTGCCGGCGCAGGTGATCAATCTTTGCCGCGACTACAAATATCTGGGCAAGGGCTACTACTGCTCATTGCTGGCCGAGGCGCGGGGCGATCGTGTCATACCGTCCGTTCGAACGATCAATGACCTGAGCCGCCGGCGCATGTATACGCTCGGGCTTTCGGCGTTGGAAAAACTGGTGAAAGACAAGAAGACCCATCCGGGCAAAGACGAACTCAACGCCTACGAATTCCGCATCTATTTCGGAACCACCTCTGTGGAGGACCTCCAGAGTCTGGCCCGCCAGCTGTTTGAGCTCTTCCCGTGTCCGGTTCTCAATGTGGGCTTTAAGCGGGTGGAACAGACCTGGGCCATCGAAAGCGTCAGGCCGCTATCGATCCAGCAATTATCCGATTCCGAGCAGGATGAATTCGCCGCCGCGCTTGACCATTTCAGCCGCAAGGTCTGGCGCCGGCCTCGTCGCAAGAAGCGCTATGCCTACGATCTGGCGATGCTGGTGGATGCGCAGGAAGTTTTGCCGCCCAGCAACAAGAAGGCTCTCGAAAACTTTGTGCTGGCCGGCCGGAAGATTGGAATCGATACGGAAATTATCGCAAAGAAGGATTACCTGCGGCTGACCGAATACGATGCGCTGTTCATTCGCGAAACCACGGCGGTCGACCACCACACCTACCAGTTTGCTCAAAAGGCCGAATTCGCTCACATGCCGGTCATCGATGATCCCAACTCAATCCTCAAATGCGCCAACAAGGTATATCTGGCTGAACTGCTGCGCGAAAATGAACTGGCTACACCGCGAACGGAAATTCTCTATCGGGATCAGGCCGCGGCGCTTGAACGCGCCGCCGACCTTCTAGGATTTCCGCTGGTGCTCAAGGTTCCCGACGGATCCTTTTCTCGCGGGGTGCACAAGGTCGCGGCCATGGATGAACTGAAGGAGCGAACGAAAGAGTTGTTCCAGTCATCGGTGCTCGTGCTGGCGCAGGAGTTCATGTACACCGATTTTGACTGGCGAATCGGCGTGCTCGGTGGGCGACCGCTTTTTGCCTGCAAATACTACATGTCGGCGGGGCACTGGCAGATCTACAACCATTCCGCCAAAAGCTCGCAGCGTTCCGGCGGGTTTGAAACCATGGCGGTCGAGCAGGCGCCGACCGAGGCCATCAGGTTGGCCGTCAAGGCCTGTCGCCTGATCGGCACTGGACTGTACGGTGTGGATATAAAACAAAGCGGCGGTCAATTCACCGTGATTGAAATCAACGATAATCCAAACATTGACGCCGGGATCGAGGATGTCCATCTCGGCAAGCTATGCTACCTGCGCGTCATGGAACACTTTTTCAGCGAGATGGAACGCTATCGCTACGGAACCAGATAGTTTTTATTTCGCCAACTGCTCGATGTTGCCGCGGGCGAAATCCTCGAAGGCGCTGAGGCCGGCTTTGGCCCCTTCTCCCATGGCGACGATAATCTGCTTGTAGGGAACATCGGTGACATCGCCGCAGGCATAGATGCCGGTGTGTTGGGTGCGGCAATGGCTGTCGACCACGATTTCGCCACGTTCGTTTCGCTCAACCAGATCGCCAAAGAAGCCACTGTTGGGAAGGAGTCCGATCTGCACGAAGATGCCTTCTGCTGGAATCGTGGTCAGCTCTTCGTTGGCGCGATCCTTGATTTCGATGCCGGAAACCTTATCGCCGCTGTCAGTTACACGCGTTGATTGCGCGTTGGTTTTGATGGAGATATTCTTAAGCGATTTCGCCTTCTTGATCAGCACGTCGTCGGCCTTCAGCTCTTCGGCAAACTCGATGAGGGTGACATGAGAACAGATGCCGGCGAGGTCGATTGCTGCTTCCACACCGGAGTTGCCTCCGCCGACCACGATGACCGGCTTGCCTTTGTAGAAGGGGCCGTCGCAATGGGGACAGAAGGCCACGCCACGGCCAATGTTTTCCTTTTCGCCGGGAATTCCAAGCTGCCGCCACTTCGCTCCAGTGGCGAGAATCAGCGCGCCGGTGGTAACGATTTCGCCCCCCTTCATGTGAAGCGTCTTGCGCGGCCCATCCTCGATGTTTTCCACCCGGCGGTTTTCAAGAACCTGGATGGGATAGGCATCGAGATGTTTGAACAGGTCGTTGGCCAGCTCGGGCCCTTCGGTGTAGGGAATGGAGATAAAGTTTTCGATGCCTTTTGTTTCGTTGACCTGTCCGCCGATACGCTCAGCGACGATGGCGGTCTTGAGTCCTTTGCGGGCCGTGTAGATGGCAGCGGCCACGCCGGCCGGTCCACCGCCGACAATGGTAA
Organism: Pontiella sp.; assembly: GCA_050297095.1. Lineage (GTDB taxonomy): Bacteria > Verrucomicrobiota > Kiritimatiellia > Kiritimatiellales > Pontiellaceae > Pontiella. The sequence continues at coordinate 6,370 of JBNKSB010000275.1, forward strand.
CATCGTACTCCTTGGCTTCGACGCCGGCCACGGATTCGAAGCCAAAATGGGCTTCCAGTTTTTCAAGCAGATCGACCATGTTGGCTTTGCCGACATGGACCAGATTCTCGTCGGCAAAGACGGCCGGTACGCCCTGGATCTTACGCGATACTACCTCTTCCTGGAAATGGGTGCCTTCCACCATTTCATGCTTAAAATCGGGATGGATCAGGGCCATTAGGTTGAGTGCCTGCACGACATCCGGACAGTTGACACAGCTGATCGAGACATAGCTGGTTAGCCGGATGGGCCCCTTAAGCGCTTTGATTCGTTGCTGGATGCCTTCGTCGGGCTGCTTGCCCTTTCCATCGGCGTTGAGGATCGCCAAAATGAGCGTCGTAAATTCGTGTCCTCCGGGGATGCCTTTGAATTCGAGCGGAAGTGGTTTTCCGTCGCGTTCGATATGAAATCGCAGATCGTTGATCGGCCGTTCGTCGAGTTCGAACTTTTCCGACGTGGAGGCGACATCTTTCAACAGGCCGACCAGTTCGTCTTCGGCAGGGTGGTCCTGCGCTTCAACGACAATGCGGTAGGTAGAATCGAGGCTGGCAAATACGGACCTCAGTTGCTCTTTGGTGGCATGATCCAACATGATGCTTCCTCTGGTTTTTTGAATGGCCTCCCGTCCGAGGGGAAGCGGACGGGAGGCCGGTGTATTCTAGGGGGAGATGCTAGATTTTACCGACGAGGTCGAGACCGGGCTTGAGAGTGTCGGCACCGGGTTTCCATTTGGCCGGACAGACTTCTCCATCGTTTTCAGCCACAAACTGAGCCGCTTGTACTTTTCGAACGATCTCTTCAGCATTGCGGCCGATTGAAAGGTTGCTGTATTCGGCGACTTGGATGACGCCCTGCGGGTCGATGATAAAGGTGGCGCGGTAGGCGACGCCTTCTTCTTCAATGTAGGTGCCGAGGGCCCGGGAGAGGGCGCCGGTCGGGTCGGCCAGCATCGGGAACTTGATTTTCTTGATGGTTTCCGAGGCATCCCACCAAGCTTTATGCACGAAGTGCGTGTCGGTGCTCACCGAGTAGACTTCGGTATTGATGGCTTGCAGCTCTTCGTACTGGTCGGCGATGTCGCCCAGCTCGGTCGGGCAGACGAAGGTGAAGTCGGCCGGGTAGAAGAACAGGATCGACCATTTGCCCTTGAGGCTTTCATTCGACACTTCGATGAACTCATCGTTGTGGTAGGCCTGCGCCTTGAATTCCGGGACCTGTGTATTAATGATGCTCTGCATTTCCTTCTCCTTGGGTTAGTTGTTTTCAATCGATGCGAATTAAAGTGCCTGAAACTCATGCATTTGTAAAATTTATATAATTAACCATTACGATAAGCGCAGTTTATGATATGTTTTCACCATGAACCTGCGCGCATTCGAATACCTATTGGCCTTGGAAAAACACGGTAATTTCCGTCTAGCAGCGGCGGAATGCCACGTCAGCCAGCCGGCCCTGAGTATCCAAATCAAGAAGGTGGAAGAGGAGCTCGGCGTTGTCCTGCTTGAGCGGCAGCAAAGGGGTTTTATGTTTACGCCCAGCGGGCAGGAGGTATTGAAGCGGGCCCGCATCATCAAGCAGCAGGTGGATGAGGTCGAAGCGCTGGCGCAGATTTGGAACGATCCCTATTCCGGCCCGTTTTCGCTGGGCGCTTTCCCCACGTTGGCTCCGTACTATTTCCCAACGATCATTGACCATCTGGTCGACGCCTATCCCAGCCTGCAGGTAAACCTCGTAGAGGAAAAAACCCATATCCTGATCGAGCGGCTGCTGGCGGGATCGCTCGATGCCGCCTTATTGGCGTTGCCGGTGCCGGATGATATGCTGGAGCACGGGATTATTTTTTCCGAGGAGTTCTTTGTCGGGATTTCGCCGAAGCATCCCTGGACAAAGCGCAAGACGATTGATGCGTCGCAACTGGTCCAAGAGCCGTTGCTATTGCTGGAAGAGGGGCATTGCCTGCGCGGACAGGCGCTCGAGTTTTGTTCGCACGCCGGGCTCGGCGAAATACTGAACTTCCGGGCCTCTTCCATGGAAACACTGTTGCAGATGATTTCCATGGGCCGTGCCACTTCGCTTATTCCCGATTGTGTCGCTAAAAGGAATCCCCACATTCACTACCTGAAAATCAAGGGCGGCGGGCCCGAGCGGACCATTGCCCTGATCTGGCGGAAGTCCTCCGTTCGCCGCGATCTCATGCTTGAACTCGTTGACGATCTGAGCCGGGAGTATGCGGGGTAATGAGGAGGTTCCCGCATCTATGTTCCAGAGCCAGGCGCCTTGACAGGCACGAGGGATTATTAGGCCTTAAGCATAAAAGGGGGCAGGTGGCGTTCCGCCGGCGTTGGGTTCCGCTGAAGCGGAAACCTTCATGGGCGAATCATATGGTTCGCTTTTCTGTATTTCCCGCGGTTGCACCAACGCAACTCCACTGCACAATTCCCTTTGCGGCAGGGCTCAAATTGATTTAAGTAAACGCATGCCGAATACGAAACAGCCTAGAATTGGTTTGTTGACGGATCTCCATTATGACGGGAGCACGTCGGCCATGAACCAGTTGTATGAAGCCGTTTCGCTGATCAGGAAAAGCGGGGCGGAGGCCATGTTGCTGATGGGCGATGTGGTGAACGGCACCAGCGAACTCAATGCCAAGCGCTTGTTGCAGGAAGTGGCGGCCCTGTGCGAGCTTTTTCCCGGAGCCATTCGCTACATGCACGGCAATCACGATCTGGACCATCTGTCCAAGGCCGAGTTCTACAATGCACTGGGTCATGTGGGTGATCCGTCGCGTTTTCATTTTGATTTCGGGGGCTACACCTTTATTTGCGTCGACAGTAATTTTTCGCCGGAGGGTACGGAATACTGCCGGGGAAACTTCGAGTGGCGAAAATGCTGCGTGCCGATCGAAGAGGTCGATTGGCTGCGGGCGCGGTTGGCGGCATCGCTTCAGCCGGTTATTGTGGTTTCGCATCAGCGGATCGATAGCGCCGGCATGCATTCGATCGCAAACGCTGCGGCGGTTCGGGAGTTGATCGCCTCTTCCGGAAAGGTGAAAGCGGTATTCCAAGGGCACAAGCACGAAGACGATCTTCAGAATGCCGACGGCATCCCGTACTACACGCTGGGCGCGCATGTGGATGGCGCGGGGCCGGCCATAGCGTCGCTGGACCACAAAGGGGTATGGCTGGTACGCGACTACAGTTCGAAGGAAGAGGACGCTATCCCATGAACGAATGCAGCTTGAGCGAGCATGATTTCCTGCATGGTCATGCACAGGGCGAACGACGGGTGTACATGGTGCTCGCACTTACGGTAGTCACCATGTGTGTGGAAATTGTCGCGGGCCTGCTCTTTAATTCCATGGCACTCACGGCGGATGGATGGCACATGGGGACGCACGCCGCAGCATTTAGCATTACCATTTTTGCCTACCGCTATGCCCGCAAGCACGCTAACAACCCACGTTTCAGTTTCGGTACCGGCAAGGTCAGCGTGTTGGGTGGTTTTGCGAGCGCCATCGCGCTGAGCGTGGTGGCGTTGCTGATGTCGGCCGAATCGGCGCATCGATCCGCAGACCATCAAGTTTGATGATGCCATTATCGTGGCGGTCATTGGCCTGATGGTCAATCTGGCCTCGGCCCTGTTGCTCAAGGAGGACCACCACCATGGACACGGCCATGAACACAGTCATGACCACAACCTGAAGGCGGCCTATTTCCATGTGCTGGCCGATGCGCTCACCTCCGTTACGGCCATCATTGCGCTAACGTTGGGGCGGCTGTTTGGCTGGGTGGCGCTTGATCCGATCATGGGCATTGTCGGCTCGTTGATCATCGCCCGTTGGGCGGTGGGGTTGCTGAAGGATACCAGCGGAATTCTGCTCGACGGAAGTGTGGGAGAAAAGACCCGGGAAGCCATCCGGGCTGCTGTGGAGGAACATTCCGATTGCCGCGTCACCGACCTGCATGTTTGGGCGGTTGCCCCCGACCACCTTGCCGTTATCCTGGCGGTCGAGACGCAACATGCGTACGATCCCTCGGAAATCCGGGCCTTGCTTGCCGATGTTCCGCATCTGTTGCACGTCAACGTGGAGGTGCAGACCAGCTGACTACGTCGTGGTCAATGCATTGCGGAAATCCCGTGGCGACTGGTCGAGTATCCGGCGGAACTGGCGGGTAAAATAGTTGCTGTCATTAAAGCCGACTTCCAAGGCGATTTCGGTAATGGTCAGGTCGCTGTTGCGCAGCAGCTCCATGGCCTTCTGGATGCGCAGGCGAATCAGGTATTCGATGGGAGTCTGGCCGGTGGCCTTGCGAAAGACGCGCATCAGGTTGCTGCGCGACATGTGGGCGATCGCAGTCAGGTTCTCCAGCTTCCAGTCACGGGCATAATCGTTTTCCAGCGCTCCGATCACGTTGCCCACGCGTAGCAGGGCATGCCCCTCGGTGGTATCCGTTTCCGTATAGGCGCGCGATAGATACACAATCAGCTCCAGCAGCTTCGCACGCAATACGACCTCGTGGCCGGGCTGTTCGTTTTCGCATTCCTGCTCCATTTCTTCGGCCAATTGCTCGACGTGGGCCAGGGGAACGCGTTTGAGATGCAGACGGCTCTCGAAACGGTGTTGGCGACGAAAGCTGGGTTCAAGCATGAACATGGCACAGTAGCCCGGCATTCTGCGCAGCTCGTTTTCGGGCAGGCCGATGTTCTCTGGATCATACATGACATTGATCAGATCCAGATTTTCCCGGTTATGGAAATAGTGCTTCTGTCGGCCCTGCAGCAAAAAAACATCGCCGGCTGTTACGGGAAACTCGTGGCCTTCGAGGCAGTGCATGGCCCGACCCTGGGTGACGATCGCAAGTTCGCAGAAATCATGGCAGTGCTCCACTTCTGTTAAATCGTGCGGGTGAGAGAGGGCGTTGGAGGCATCCGTACGTACGCGACGCACAGCCAAAGGAAACCCTGACAGTCCAAAATAATGTATTCCATCTGCAATAACCGATTTCATAATGATGGGAAGATAGTGCTAAAATTTGAGAATATATTCAAGGCGCGTGTATTCCGGATATGAAACAGTGCACCATCGAATTTTAGCGGAGATAGGTTAATGAAATATTTACTGGGTATAGATGTAGGCAGTTCTTCGGTGAAGGCGTCGCTGCTGGATGTGGGGTCGGGAACCTGCGCCGGAAGCGCATTCTATCCGAAATCGGAACAGAAAATCGAATCGCCGCAGCCGGGCTTTGCCGAGCAGGATCCGCAGTGCTGGTATGACTGCGCCCGCGATGCCGTCCGCGATGCGATGCGCGAGGCGGAAGCCAGACCGGAAGACGTCAAGGCCGTCGGCATTGCCTACCAGATGCACGGTCTCGTCTGCGTCGACAAGGATCAAAAGGTACTGCGGCCCTCCATTATCTGGTGCGATTCCCGAGCCGTGCAGTACGGGAAAGCAGCCTTCGAAACGATCGGGATGCAGAAATGCCTCGGCCACCTGATGAACTCGCCGGGCAACTTTACCGCCGCCAAGTTGGCGTGGGTGAAGGCCAATGAACCGGCGGTTTTTGCAAAGACCGACAAAATCATGCTACCGGGCGACTGGCTGGCAATGAAGCTCACGGGCGAAGCCGCCACCACGGTCTCCGGCCTTTCCGAAGGCATGTTATGGGATTTCCACGACGAAAAGCCCGCCGATTTTCTACTCGACCACTACGGTTTCGATAACTCCCTTCTCGCGAAGATCGTTCCGACTTTCGGCATTCAGGGAACGCTGACCGAGGCTGCTGCCGCTGACTTCGGTCTGGCCGTAGGCACGCCGGTTTCCTACCGCGGGGGCGATCAGCCCAACAATGCACTTTCACTGAATGTCCTGAATCCCGGCGAGATCGCCGCCACCGCCGGCACCTCCGGAGTCGTGTACGGCGTGACCGACGCGAAGCAATATGATCCGCAGTCGCGCGTCAACACCTTTGCCCACGTCAACCATTCGGCCGCAGATCCACGCCTCGGAGTGCTACTCTGCATCAATGGGACCGGTATCCTCAATGCCTGGATCAAGCGCCTGCTGGGCGACATTTCCTACAAGGAAATGGACGAACTGGCGAAATCGGTTCCGGTTGGCTGCGATGGCGTAACCATTCTGCCGTTCGGCAACGGCGCGGAACGCGTATTGGGCAACCGCAACGTCGGGGCGCAGATCGGTGGACTCGATTTCAACCGCCACGGGCGCGCGCAGCTCTGCCGCGCGGTGCAGGAAGGCATCGTCTTCTCTTTCATGTACGGTGTTGAGATCATGAAGGAAACCGGCATCGAACTGAAAACCATCCGCGCCGGCTTCGCCAACATGTTCATGAGCGACGTTTTCTGCCAGACCCTTGCCGGTGTCAGCGGAGCAACCATTGAACTTTACGAAACCGACGGTTCCCTCGGCGCGGCGCGCGGGGCAGGCATCGGGGCCGGAATCTACGGTTCGTTCGAGGAGGCGTTTGCGAAACTGGAAAAACGCAAGGTGATCGAGCCGGGCGAAGGGGCGTATGCGGAAGCCTACGCGACGTGGAAAAGTCAGTTGAATTCGGCTCTAAAATAGAGGGGGATAAAGATGCATGAAGTTAAACACAAGATGGGGTTTGTAGTCCTGATTAGTATTGTAGCCACCATCGGCGGCTTTCTGTTCGGGTTCGATAGTGGAGTCATCAACGGCACGACCGAAGGCCTTTCTCTCGCCTTCGGATCCAACGCCGCAGGGACGGGCTTTGCGGTGGCGTCCATGCTGCTGGGCTGCGCGGTGGGCGCATTCTTCGCCGGTACATTGGCCGACAAGGCGGGTCGACGCGCGATCCTGATCGTTGCCTCTGTTTTCTTTTCCATCAGCGCCTGGGGGTCCGGCATTGCCCACGGATCGGTTGAATTTATCATTTATCGTCTGCTCGGTGGCTTGGCCGTCGGAGCGGCGAGTGTGTTGGCCCCTGCCTACATTAGTGAGGTCGCTCCCGCGAAGTACCGCGGCACACTCTCCTCCATTCAGCAGATCGCCATCATTTCCGGCCTGTTTTTCGCGGCGTTGAGCAATTATCTAATCGCGAAGTCGGCGGGCGGTTCCACGCTCGAATTCGCGTGGGGCTACGATGCGTGGCGCTGGATGTTCTGGATCGAGCTCGTCCCTGCCGTCACGTTCTTCTTTGCATTGCTTGTTATTCCTGAAAGCCCCCGTTTTCTCGTGGCATCAGGCAAGAAGGAAAAATCTATCGCGGTCCTGACGAGCTTGATGGGCGCCGAGAGTGCTCAAGTGAAGTATGACGAGATCAATGACTCCTTGGCGGGCGACCATCACCGGCCGCGCCTGAAGGATATTGTCGACAAGAAACATGGCATTCGTCCGATTGTTTGGGTGGGTATTGGTTTGGCGACCTTCCAACAGCTCGTCGGGATCAACGTGGTATTCTACTATAGCACGGTGGTATGGCAGGCTGCAGGGTTCTCGGAGGGGCAGGCTTTTCTGACCACCGTGATCACAAACGCGTTTAGTATTGCGGCATGCGTGGGCGCGACGGCGCTGGTCGATCGAGTTGGACGGAAACCTTTGCTCTTGATTGGTTCCATCGGAATGGCGGTATCGCTGGGTGTTATCGCATTTGTTTTCGCGACGGCGGGTGTTGTTGAGGGCAAGCTTGCGTTGACGGCAAGCACGGGACCCATCGCTTTGGTTTCGTTGATTGTCTACGTGGTGTTCTTCAACATTTCCTGGGGACCGATCATGTGGGTGATGCTGGGCGAAATGTTCCCGAACCAGATTCGCGGTTCCGGTCTCGCGATTGCGGGGCTGGCGCAATGGGGCTCGAACTTCCTCGTTACCTGGACCTTCCCGATGCTGCTCGTAGGAATCGGGCTCGGTGGAGCATACGGTATTTATACTGCGGGTGCGGTGGTATCGGCCTTCTTCATCATCAAGTTCGTCAAGGAAACCAAGGGCATCGAACTGGAAGACATGCAGGGCTAGATCCTGAAACCTGAAATTTGAAACACAGAAACCTGAAAAGGAGATAGAAATGAGCATTGTAACTGGAAACACCGAATATTTTAAGGGCATCGGCAAGATCGCCTTCGAAGGGCGCGATAGCGACAATCCGCTGGCGTTCAAGTGGTACGACGAAAACGCCGTGGTCGGCGGCAAGACGATGAAGGAAACC
>JBNKSB010000276.1:0-4073 GCA_050297095.1 Pontiella sp.
TAGCCGCTCTTCGGAAATATCCGTGACACATACATCGGCGGCATTAACAAGACGCTGATTTACAATCCCCGCAACAATGGCCTCCGCCATGTTGCCCGCGCCAATAAAGGTAATATTCATTCTTCTTATTCCTATTTTTTCACCGCAGAGGACACAGAGAGGACTATATTTTGAGCCGTTTTATTCCATCAACTAACCGATCAACATTGAAGTTGATCAACAATCCCGTTCCGATTCCTGATATTTTCATATACGTCAATGTCTGGGCGATGTGAATCCCCTTCAATTCTTCTACGGATTTCAGTTCGACAATTACTTGGTCCTCTACAAATAGATCTATGCGATATCCGCACTCCAAACGAACATCCTTATAGTCCACCGGCAATTAATGCTCCATCTTGAGGGCAATTCCCTTTAATTTCAGCTCATGAACCAAGGCTTGCAGGCAGACGGATTCCAAAAGTCCGGGACCAAGCGTTTTATGCACCTCGATGGCACAACCGATTATTTTTTCAGTTAAAGGATCTCTTTCCACTCTGTGTCCTCTGTGGTGAAAATCACCTGCTACCGAACAGGTCGGTTCCGATGCGCACCCAGGTACTTCCCTCCTCGATGGCGATTTCGAGGTCGTGCGACATGCCCATGGAAAGTTCCGGCAACGGTGTGCCGGTTTCTTCCTGAACCCGGTCGCGCAGATCGCGCAGGGCGATAAAATGCGAGCGCGCCTTTTCGGGATCGGGAGTGAAGGGCGGAATCGTCATCAGACCGTGCACTTCGATTTTCGACATCTGGTTTGCGACCTCCACGGCCGCTGCCACTTCCGCCGGCTTCATGCCCGACTTGGAGGCCTCGCCGGAAACATTGACCTGCAGCAGAACCGGCAAGGTTGTTTCGGCATGTGAATCGAGTGCGCGCAGCAGTTTCAACGAATCGACGGAGTGGATCATCTGAAACAGGTTGGCGGCGAGTTTGGCCTTGTTGCTCTGCAGGTGGCCGATCAGATGCCATTCAAGGCCGGAAGGACAGAGCGGAATCTTCGCCTGCGCCTCCTGTACCTTGTTTTCTCCAAAGAGGCGCAACCCGCATTCAGCGGCTTCGCAAACGGCTTCAGGCGGCTTGGTTTTCGACACCGCCAGCAACGTCACGCTGTCGCGCGGCCGTCCCGCCTTTTCACATGCAGCGGCAATCCGCTGCTCCACTTTTTCCAAACGTTCAGCAAAGGTTTCACTCATGGAATGCAATATTCCAATCGTTTCCATGCACATAAAGCAGAATCAACCATTTTTCCATCAGCGTTGCCGCGCGAGCCTCTCTCCGGCGGAGGGCGCGCCCCTGGTCAGGAAGCCCGCATTACACCCACCGGACAAGTCAACCCCAGCATTGCTAAGCATCCCGGATTTTCTATGCGTCCGCAAGGCACAGCTCCTTTAGCTGCTCCGACAGCTTTGCTCTGGCATCGCTATCCAATAGGTTTTCACGGAACGACACCCCGACATTGATTCTTCCCTGGAACTGATTAAAGACAAAGCCCAACCCGGTCTGTGGCGGTACCTGGGGCATGTGAAATATATTTACAATCCCGGCGCCCATAAACTGCCCTTCTTCAAAAAAACCGGCACCGACCGAAGCAAAGCTGAAGGATCCGAAACAATGTCGCATGTGTTTGCACATCATCCATTCAAAAGCGCGTACCGGCATAATACGCATCAGCGCCATTACGTTTTCAAAGTGCTCGGGCAACCCCTCCTTGCGCTGGTTGTAGAGCTGCGTCTTGAGCGAAGCAATCACGGAAGAAGGGTCGTTCATTTCATCAGGGCCGATACGAAAGAAGAGCATCGAACAATAGTTGAAGAACATTTTATCCGGCGGGGCTTCCGGTTCACGCAAATCGACGGTACACGGAATGACATATTCACCCTGCCGCCCCGAGTGTCGACATACGGTATCGAAGGCCCGTGTCACCAAATGCAGAGCATAAGGCAAAAACATGAGGAACCCCGCTTCACGGTAGGCCCGATCCATGAAGCGTTTCGACTCTTCCGCATCCAGCGCTAGATGGATGAACGAAGAGTCACCACCGCAAGAATTCCCGTCCACGACACCTGCGATATCGCAATCCGCAAGCGGACGCGTGGCGCGTAGCAGGCTCCGTCCGCTCAGGAAGCGTTCCTTCCAATGGGTGAGCAGGCTTGGACGTATCGGCATGCAGGATGTTTGCAGTTCATCCAACGATATTTCGCCGGCGACATAACGGTTGAATAAATGAAGCAGTTGTTCGGCACCGCGCGCATCGAGCAAACGATGGTCAAATTTCATCACGAGAAAAGACGTGTCACCCGCCCCTTGGAACAACTGGAACATCACGTACTCGCGATCATGCAGGAACGGGGCATTCGCACAACGCTCCAGCACCGGCCAGAACTCTTCGCCACCGATATCGGAAACCTCCAGACGAATCGTGGGAGGCTGCGACCTCCGCGGAACCTTCCAGTACGGCTCCAGTGTCCAACGGCGGGCCAACCGACCGCCCAGCACTGGAAAAGCACTGGAAAACCGATTTAACGCTTCCGCCAGCGCGGCATGGTCCAGCCGACCGTCCAGTTGAAGCACAATCTGGGAATGGTTGCCTGTCGGACATGTGCGGCGGGTCGCGCTCTCGAGCGCATGAATGATCCAATCCAGTCCGCTGAGGAAGATCCGTTGTCCCACGTTACAGGTTCCGTGCAATGGATGCGGCAAGCGCCTGCGGGGTTTCCAGATCGGCGCGTTGCATATCAGTGGAAATCAACTCCACGCCGAATTCATTTTCGATAAAAATGAACAGGTCGACAAAGCGCATGGAATCCATTCCCAGCTCTTCTAGCCGCGCATCCGGCCGGATGGTGTCCTTATCCATCTTGAGCAGCATTGCCAACCTGCCCACGAGTTTTTCTCTAATCGTTTCTTCCGTCATGATATTATTCCGGTTTGCCGTACGCGCCCCTTTTATGCAAGCAGGGTCATGGCGCAATTCAGCGCCGAAGCCGTCGGCATGTTTCCAAATCGCTCCACGAAGTCTTCGTCGGGCACCTTGAGTTCAGTGCCGGTCTCTTCGTTGGCCACCAAAAAGAAAGCCGCTCCCTCGCCGGGGACATAGGCATCCTTCCCGATTTTTCCATCCTTGGCCACCGTCAGTTTTTCATTGAAAATATACTCCAGCACGGAGCCGCATTCATCGCCTGCCCCCAGCAGGACCATATCGCAACGCCCTTCATCGAGCCACGCCTGCGCAAGAGCCATCGCTTCCTCGAATGGATTGCGAAAGCGGGTGATCGTCCAGGTCGGTCCCTTGATGCCCAGCAGGCGTGATGCATAGGAAACCGCCGCATTGTGCACGGAGCTGGAAAAGATGGTCGGCGAGACGCCCGCATCGCCATAATTCAGAATGTCGTCGAGAAAACTAAAGGTCGTCGTATGCGGTCCGAATCCGGTGGCGAACACGATGCCGACCCGTTCCGGGTTTTCAAATTCAATCCCACTCGCGGCGACGGCATCGTGGGCGGCCATGATCGCCATTTTCGAGAAGCGGTCGGCCCGGCGCATCGAACCGAGCACCGCACGGTCCTTCAGCGTCTCCGGAGCAACCGCATAAACCGGAAACGGCTCGTCCTGGAACGGCACCTCGATGAACGATGGCGGTTGCCAATCGCCGGCGACCGCATCTATGCCGCGCCCCCGGGCGCAAACCAAACCCGTACCCAGTACATTCACGCCGATTCCTCCAATCCGATCACCAGCGCGGCGTTGTTGCCGCCAAAGGCGAGCGAGGTCGAGAGCGCATACGCTCCGGCTACGGCTGTTTTTTCCGTGACGGGCGCTAAGCCGATCGCATCGTCCAGCGTGTTGAATCCCGCGCCTGGAGGAATCCAGCCCGCGGACAGGCCGGCCGCGGAAAAGACCGCCTCGATGCCGCCGGCCGCGCCAAGCGTGTGGCCGGTATATGATTTGGTGGAAACCACTTTTATCCCATCGCCGAACATCCGTTTCAGAACCCGGCCTTCAACGACGTCATTGTCCGGCGTGGAGGTGCCATG
>JBNKSB010000277.1:0-21791 GCA_050297095.1 Pontiella sp.
CGCCCAAAACCGAAGAGCGAGAACCAGCAATCCACAGTCAGCTGGCCGCCGCATTGGAATCGCTTCCGCCACCCCCCAATAGACCAATCCTTCAACGATTGCCCGCCACGCGACTCGCCAAGGAACAGGATGAGATCGAGCCCGATTATGAAGCGGCGGATAGCCCTATCCTGCAACCCCGCGCAACATCTGCCGCCATGGGTTCGCTGGGCCATGCCGTACTGGAACAACTCGCGCTAAACGACTGGCAGGGATCCATCCGGAGCTGGCTGGAAACCTTTCGGTACGAGTTTGAGATCGCGAAGAACGATGCCGCCACACTGAAAAATCGGATCGAACAAACCCGGGAAATGATGGTTAAGCTTACTGGCGACATGCAGGAGATGCTTCCCGAGTTCCCGTTCGTACTCCACGAAGGAGATCGCCTGATCGATGGAAGCATCGACTTACTTTGCCGCACCTCAAACGGCTTCGCCATCTTCGACTATAAGTTTACCGAGGCCAGCGAAACCGAGTTGGTCGAGCAGTACCGGACTCAGATGGAAATTTACCGCCTCGCGGCAGAAAAATGCTTCCCCTATGCGGGTGAAGCCCGCACAGAACTGATCGTAATTTCTTCCCGGGATCTCAAACGACTTCCCATTGTTTTTTAATACCCGCACACTTGCAGAAGAACAGCCTTTCAACATACATTTCTCTATTATGAAAGAAATCGATACGCTGGTCATCATACCGACCTACAACGAAAAGGAAAACATCGGCAGAATGGCCGCGGTCGTACTCGACACGTCCCCGCATGTCGATGTCTTGTTTGTCGACGACAACTCCCCCGATGGCACTGGCAAGATCGCGGACGAGCTTTCTGAAAAACATGAGCGCATCCATGTCATGCACCGTACGTCGAAGGACGGCCTTGGCCGCGCCTATATCGCCGGCTTCAAATGGGCCCTGGAGCATGACTATGAATTCGTGATGGAAATGGACTGCGACTTTTCGCACGACCCGAAGGAGATCCCCAATTTCCGCGATAAGATAATTGCCGGTCACGACCTCGTCATCGGCTCCCGCTATTGTGGAGGCATCCGCGTACTCAATTGGCCGATGAGCCGCCTCCTTCTCAGTCGGGGGGCGGCTATCTATGTCCACATGATCACAGGCATGCCGATCTCTGACCCAACCGGAGGATTCAAATGCTTCCGCCGCGAAGTCCTTCAGGCCTATGACTTCGATGCCGTCAAAGCCAACGGCTATGGCTTCCAGATTGAAATGTCGCACAAGGCCTGGATGAAGGGTTTCCGCATTGGCGAAGTACCGATCGTGTTCGAGGACCGGAAGGAAGGCACCTCTAAAATGAGCGGCAACATTGTCTACGAAGCCCTCTGGGTCGTCTGGACCCTCGCCGTCCGCAACGGCTTCCGCCGCAAACCGAAGGTGAAACGCTAGAACTGATGGAGGGGCGACGTCCTCGTCGACCGCGGACAGCGAGGAAGCTATCCCTCCAAAGATTCAGCAAGGCGCTTACAATGATCTAGCCGTCCAGACGCCGGGCCAATCCAGCCCAGCGTTCGATCTCGATGACTTCAGGACGTTCGGTGTGTTCGATGCCCGCATCGGCCAACAGTTCATCGACCGGCAACATGCCGAGTTTCTTTAAAATAGTCCCCACCTGCTTGCGGCGCTGCGAGAAGCAATGCTTCACCAGCTTCTTGAAGGTCGGATAGGTTTCCGAGTCAACAACCGGCGTTGCCCGCCGCTCCATTTTCACGACGGCGGACCACACCTTCGGCGGAGGAAGGAAACAGGTTGGGCTGATCTTCTTTACCATCGTGTTTTCATAGAAGACGCCGGTCAGGATGCCGAGCATGCCATAGTGCTTATTGCCGGGAAGAGCGGTCAGGCGATCAGCGACCTCCTTCTGGATGGTGAGCGACATCAACGCCGGTCGATGCGCGCATTCGGCGATGTCGACCATTAGCCGGCTGGCCACCGAATACGGAAGATTGGCCGCCACCTTGGTGATGCCGCCGGCAAACAAAGCATCCAAATCGAGATCCAACGCATCCTCTTCAATCAACGAGAAATTAGAGAACCGCGACTTTAGGTATTTGGCCATCGTCGGATCTTTTTCGATGCAGGTGACAGACTTCGCCCTCGGAATGATCCGCTCCGTCAAGGCACCCAGTCCGGGTCCGATTTCGAGTATAGACTCGGCCGGCTGGATGTCGGCCGTCTCGGCAATGATATCCAGAATGTTGGCGTCGATCAGATAGTTCTGACCCAGCCCCTTGTTCGGGCGGTGCCCCAACTGTGCGAGCAATCCGCGCACCTCCTTCGGACTCGTCAATCTTGGTTCGTCGCTCATGTCGTTCTCTTTCCAATGGTGTCATTCCTCGCAGAGGCGCGGAGGGTGGCAACTCTGCGTCCTCAGCGCCTCTGCGAGGAATTCAAATTATGGTATCCATGGGTTGGGTTTACCGGCCATCTCTATAGCCAAGGCGATCGCGCTTTTCATGCTCTTCGGCGACGCCTCGTTTTTCCCGGCAATGCCGAAGGCGGTTCCATGATCAGGCGAGGTGCGGATGATCGGCAACCCTAGCGTCACGTTGATCCCTTCGTCGAAGCCGATCATTTTCAACGGTCCGAGTCCCTGATCGTGATACATTGCCACCACCGCATCATACTGCCCATTCAGCGCCTGATAAAAAATGGTATCGGCCGGCACCGCATCGGAAACATTGAATCCCTTTTTGCGCGCAACTTGAATGGCGGGATTGATCAGCTCGATTTCCTCGCGGCCAATAACCCCGCCGTCACCGGCATGCGGATTGAGGCCACACACGCCGATCTTCCCTTCCTTCAAACCAAACAACTCCAACGCCTGTCCTGCAAGCTCAATGGCTTCGGCAATGTTTTCAAGCGTCAAGGCGGAAGGCACCGCGCTAATTGGAACATGGCGGGTAACCAGCATCACGCGCAGCCCCCCGCCGATGAGCATCATGCCGAAGTTTTTCGTGTTCGTGAGCTCGGCCAAAAACTCGGTATGGCCCGGCACATCGATTCCGGCCTTATGGAACCCTTCCTTGCAGATCGGGGCGGTAACCATCGCGTCTAGATCGCCAGAAAGGCATCCATCCACCACCCGCCGGATAGCCTCCTCGGCCGCGAGCGAAGCATCGATGGAAACCGTTCCGGGTTCCCACGCCACATCAATACCGACATCGCGCAAATGGACATTCTCGGGAAGGGGCATCTCCAGTACTTTTATTTGCCGCTTCATCGCCGTTACCGGACCATAAAGCATGAATTCCATATCGTTCGGCCATTCCCCGCCGGCGATAGCCTTCAACGCTACCTCCGGCCCTATACCGTTGATATCCCCGATGGTGATTCCGATTCGTTTCATGATGATGCGTCTTTCCCGTTTTCACGAAGCGTGTTTAAAATCTGGCTGGCGACGGGCGGACAGCCAGGAACAAAGATCCCATTCTCCTTTTGCTTACAGGTGCATTGGCCGATGCAAAGGGTGCCTGCCGGTAGATCCTCGTGCCCTTTCCCAATGGCTATCTTCAGCCGCTCCCCCTTGGGAATATAGTCAGCAAGACTTTCGCCGAAACGCTGCAGGAACATCAATAGAGTCGACTGGCATGCGCTACAGGAGTTGCGGTCAAGCACTTCGATATCCGGGAATTCAAACGTAAGGTTTTTCGGCGCTGCTTCAAAGACGGACGCATAATCCTGCCAGTTGCCGGGAGACACCTGTATATGGTCGAGATCGATGATACCGCATCCATTAGCCGCCCCGATTCTCAAATGAGGGATTTCGAGGGCATCGCGTCCCATTAGCCGGCAGGCCACGGCATCGGCCGCAAAAGCATCGGCGGACGCCACCACGACATTCAATCGCTTCGGCCTTCCTGCACCGGGCCCAAGGCCTTCCATGCAAACAGATCCATCGATGATCGCGAAATGCGGGCGCAACACGGTAGTCATGTCGCCAATGGCGATATCGAGCGACTTGTCAGCAGTTCCCTCCAGCTGAGGCAGCATGTGCAGATCAACCTTGCTGCGCCGCCACAAGCAACCCTTCATGTTCTTTACCGAAAGCGTGACTCCGGTATGCATATGGATCTTCATGACCGGAATCGACACCACGAAATCAAAATCAAATACGTCGGCGCATATCTTGAGCGAATCGATGACCCGGCCATGCGGAATGGGAATAATGACCGGCTTTCGCGCGTCCATATCGATGAGGGGACAGTGTTTCTCTCGGGCCATTTCGGCCATACCGGACAGCTCAAATGCCTCCATGGTTTTGACGCCGGTGATCGGACTTTCGCCGATGGCCACTGTAGCACCGGCGTCGCGAAATGCATCGATGGCGGCCGCAACGACTTTGGGATTGGTATTTACCCCGGAGCCAAACTTCGACATGCGTCCGACATTGGGCTTTAACAGCACGCGTTTCCCGGCAAGCGGCGGGAGATCGGCTCGCTCCAACACATCCAGCGTATTGGCATAGGCATCGTCACCATATGCGACATGAACATCAGGGAATTGCGGCTTCGAATTGAGTGGATTTTTTTTCATCTTAAAGATTCGGACAAGTTATCTTGCCGGGCCGAATGTATACAACAAAAAAGGCCTCGCGCGAGGCGAGGCCTTTTTCAGTGATCTGTACCGACGTTTAGACGAGCAACAGCTCGGCATAGCTCGGCAGCGGCCAGATGTCAGACGGAACGATGGCTTCGAGCGCATCGACGGATGCACGCAGCTCGCCCATGGCAGCAATCTGGTCGGCGGCTTCTTCCGCCTTTTCAAGCGCAGCAATGCCGGCAACTACTTTTTCGAGCAGGCTGGACATTTCGCCCGTGATACTCGCCACCGCTGGAACAGAGGAGTATTCGTTGATCGCCGTAACAACCGCGGGAATGACCATGCTCTTCGCGATATCCAGAGCCGTAGCCGCTTCAATACCGATCAGAGTTTCGTAGCATTCCACGTAGGTGTTGTAGCGGGATTCCAGCTCCTCGTTGCTCAGCACGCCATACTTGGAGAAGATATCCTTCGCCTTCTGGGTCTTGAGCACTTCGAGAGCGTCTTCCGTGGTAACAAGGTTCGGCAATCCGCGGCTGGCGGCATCGTCCAACCATTCCTGGGTGTAGCCGTCGCCGTTGTACAGGATGCGCTTGTGCTCCTTGATGATTTCGGCCAGCACGTCCTGCAGGGCATCGTTGAATTCCCTGCCATCAGCAACTGCCGCTTCAATCTTGGTGCAGATGTAGTCGAAGGCTTCCGCCACGATCGTGTTGAGCACGATGTTGGCAGCAGCCGGACTCTGATTGGAGCCCACGGCACGGAACTCGAAACGGTTGCCAACGAAGGCAAACGGCGAGGTGCGGTTACGGTCGGTGTTGCCACGCGGCAGCTTCGGAATAGAGTCCACACCCAGATGGATGAGTCCGCCTTCCTTGGAGCTCTTGGCGCCGCCGGCTTCGATCTGCTCGACGATATCGGTCAGGCAATCGCCCAAGAAGATGGATACAACCGCCGGAGGCGCTTCGTTGGCGCCCAGACGATGGTCGTTACCGGCCGATGCCACGGATACACGCAACAGGTCGGCGTGGGTGTCGACCGCCTTCATCAGCGCAACAACGATGGTCATGAATTTGGCGTTTTCGTGCGGGTTGTCGCCCGGCTTCAGCCAGTTCTTCCCATCCGGACCCATGATGGCCCAGTTGTTGTGCTTGCCGGAACCATTAACGCCAGCGAAAGGCTTTTCGTGCAACAGGCAGACAAAGCCATGCTTTTCAGCGGTTGTACGAAGTACGTCCATGGTCATCATGTTGTGGTCAACCGAAACGTTCAGGGTTTCGAAAACCGGAGCGATTTCAAACTGGGCCGGGCACACTTCGTTGTGGCGCGTCTTGGCCGGTACACCCAGCTTCCACAGTTCCTTGTCGAGGTCGGCCATGAAGGCCGCCACGCGGCTCTTGATGGAGCCGAAGTAGTGGTCGTCGAGCTGCTGATGCTTGGAAGCCGGCTTCCCGAAGAGGGTGCGGCCCGTGCGCTGCAGGTCGGGGCGGGCTTCATACAGGTCCGCGTCGATCAGGAAGTATTCCTGTTCCGAACCGAGGGTCGCCTTGGCCATGTTGTCGCCGCAATCGACGCCAAAGAGCTTGCCGAGGCGTACGGTTTGTTCTGACAGCACCTTCATGGAGCGGAGCAACGGAGTCTTCTTGTCGAGGGCTTCGCCGTTGTATCCGCAGAAAACGGTCGGGATGCACAGTGTGGCCGCGCCGGCGCCGTCATACTTGATGAAAGCCGGGCTGGTCGGGTCCCAACCAGTGTAGCCACGGGCTTCGAAGGTGGCGCGCAGGCCGCCGGAAGGGAAGGAGGAGGCATCGGGTTCGCCCTGAATGAGTTCTTCGCCGGAGAAATTGGTTACAACGCCGCCCTTGAAGTCGGGGAAAATAAACGAGTCGTGCTTTTCAGCGGTGGCACCGGTCAGCGGTTGGAACCAGTGGGTGTAATGCGTAGCACCCTTTTCCATGGCCCATTCCTTCATGGCTTCCGCCACTTCATCGGCAATACTGGCGTCGAGTTCGGCACCCGTGTCGATGGTTTTTTTCAGCTTTTCCAGCGTCGGCGCAGAAAGGCGGGCTTCCATCACCGGCAGGCTGAATACATTTTCGCCAAAGGCATCAATGTTGTTCTTCATCTCTTATCTCCTTTAATATTAAATTGCCTCCGGAAGTCCGGGGGCAATGCACCCTACTCAAACGAATTCGACCATCCCTCAAGGACATCGGAATTTAAATACGATGAGCCTCTAAAAGTCGTCTGCTGGCCGTACGCACAATCTATACCAAACAATCGCACGCACTTTATCTCTATCGTAACCATAAGCTTACAAAATTTTCCAACTTCAGACCGCAACCATTTTAACTACAATTATGTCTCGGAACGCAAGTCGCTGATTCATTTTTGGCAAAAATGTAATGTTTCGCTAGGTATTTTTACCATTCTGATGCTGGTCAATGCGTTCTTCCAACTGCTTCACCTTGTCTTTCAACTTCGGAAGCAAGATGGTGTTAGCAACCATTTTTTTGAATTGAAGATGCGGCATGGCAGGCGAACCAATCACAAAAGCCTTGGGATCGACATCCTTCATCACACCAGCCTGCGCACCGACGATCGCTCCATCGCCCACTTCAAGATGTCCCGCAAGGCCGGACTGTCCGGCAAGAATCACGCGGGAACCGATTGTGGTGCTGCCGGAAATACCGACCTGGCCACACATGACCGAATGTTCGCCGATCACCACGTTGTGGGCGATCTGAACCAAATTGTCGATTTTGGTGCCTTTTCCAATCTTGGTTTTGCCGAAACGAGCCCGATCGATGGCCACATTGGCTCCTATTTCCACATCGTCTTCGATCACCACTTTGCCAATCTGGGGAATTTTGGTTCGGGATCCATCTTTCTGAACGGCATAGCCAAATCCATCCGAGCCCACCACCGTTCCGTTATGGATAATCACGCGATTGCCGATTTCCGTAAATTCGCGGGTGGAGACCAGCGGATAGAGCAGGCAATTGTTTCCTATCATGGTTTTGTAGCCGATCACACAGTTAGCCTGAATGACCGTGTTGGCCCCGATGACAACCCCGTCTTCAATGGTGCAGTTTGCGCCAATGGACACCCCGTCGCCAATCACTGCGGACTCTGCCACGCTAGCGGTTGGATGTACTCCCGGCTTGGGCTCAGGCACGGCTTCATAAAAAAGCTCGGCGGCAGCGGCAAAGGCCTGGTCCGAATTTTCCACCCGGATCAGCGCACAAGGGGAAGAGCGGTCCCAATCGCCCGGAACAATAACCGCAGATGCCTTGGTGGACGCAACCTGGGCTGAATACTTGGGATTCGCCAAAAAGCTCAGCTCCCCGTGCACCGCTTCTTTGAGGCCGGCCACAGCCGCTATCTCGATCGTTCCATCCCCTTCCAGGGAACCTCCCAACCTCTCAGCAATCTCAGACAGTTTCATACTATTCCTCGGGTGCCGTTTCAGCTTCAGATTCTTCAACTTGGGATTCTACAACCCGGCCCTTGTTCACAACCTCCAGCACATTGGCTGTGATATCGTATTTTGGACCGGCAAAGAGAACAACATCGGTACCGATCCGGCTTTGTGCCGAACGGTCGATGACGGCGGAATAACCATTGGCTTTGGCAAAGTTGACGACCGCCTCTTGGATCTCATCAAAAATCTTCTTCGTCATGCGCTTGTTTTGCGACTCCAACTGCTCCATGCGCAGCCTCTCAAAGTCCTTCATTTCTTGTTCTTTATCCTGCAACGCAACCAGCTTTTCCTCCAATAAATCGCGCTTATTGGCCCGAACGTCCTCACTAAGGGTTTCATCACGCGCATCCATACGAAGACCTTCGACATCTGTTTTCAAGCCTTCGACGACAGCCTCCATTTCCTCGCGTTCCAGCTTAATGTCGTCGGCCTGTTGCCGTATCTGGTCCTGAGCCAGCTCGGTCTTATAGAACCCCTTGAAAACTTCCTGAAGATCAATAAATGCAATGTCATCAGATGCCTGAACACTCCCCGCCATCAAGAGGGCGGCAACCAACACTGGAAAAGCCTTTTTCATATTTGTCATCCTTCCTTCCGTGATAAAGGCCGAACTTTAGACAAAACACCCGTTCCGT
Source organism: Pontiella sp. (assembly GCA_050297095.1). Lineage (GTDB taxonomy): Bacteria > Verrucomicrobiota > Kiritimatiellia > Kiritimatiellales > Pontiellaceae > Pontiella. Next base: position 8,716 of record JBNKSB010000277.1, read on the forward strand.
ACAAACAAATCGTATTGTTTTCCATTCATTTCCTGCCAATTATCATCAAACAGGACATGGAAAAATCACAGGTGCCCTTAAAACATGCAATTCAGCCGAATTTCCTTGAACCTTTTTCCCGGAATGAGGGCTAACAGATAAATGGATCTAGAGGTTCATGCATGTTTCCCGTTGGGAAACAGCTGGGCGGCGCATGGTTTCCCCTTGCCATGCGCCGTTTCTATTGTTGCACGGAAGCGGGACAGGCGTTAAGGGGGCGTTAGACGTTGAAGAGGAACTCGATGACGTCACCGTCCTGAACGACATATTCCTTGCCTTCGGTTCGTAGCAGGCCGGCTTCGCGGCAGGCGGCCTCGCCGCCTTTTTCCACAAAATTATCGTAGGAGATGACCTGCGCGCGAATGAACCCTCGTTCAAAATCGGTATGGATGACGCCGGCGGCTTTGGGAGCGGTATCGCCAAGATGGATGGTCCATGCACGCGTTTCCTTGGGTCCCTGGGTCAGATAGCTGATCAGGCCGAGCGTGCGGTAGCCGGTGTGGATAATCTTATCGAGACCGCTCTCCTGCACACCGTACTCCTGCAGAAACTCGTCGCGCTCCTCGTCGGTCATGCCGTTCAGATCCTCTTCCATCTTGGCACAAATCTTTACAACCTCGGCATCGCGCTCGGCAGCATAGGCTTTAACCGCGGAAACATAGGCATTGTCTTCCTGCAGTCCGTCTTCATCGACGTTGCAGCAATAAATCACCTTTTTATCGGTGAGCAACTGCATCTCCTTAAACACCTTTTTTCCGGCGTCCGATTCACGTTCCGGAAACGAGTAGGCCATTTTTCCTTCGCCCAGGTGGGCCACCAATCGCTCAAAGACCGGAAGCGTGGCGGCGATGGCCTTGTCTGCCCGCGCAGCCTTCTGTACACGGCCGAGCCGGTTTTCCATCATCTGAAAATCCGCAATGATCAGTTCGGCTTCGATGATTTCGATATCGCGGACGGGATTGATGGAACCGTCGACGTGCACGACGTTTTCATTGTCGAAGCAACGAACCACCTGAAGGATCGCATCGGTCTCACGGATATTGGTCAGGAACTTGTTGCCCAAGCCCTCTCCCTGGCTGGCGCCCTTTACGAGACCGGCGATATCGACAAAATCAACCGTGGCGTGAATGACCTTCTGCGAGTTACCGATTTTGGCGAGCTTTTCGAGGCGCGGATCAGGCACGGGAACCACAGCCTTGTTCGGCTCAATCGTGCAAAACGGATAGTTTGCCGCTTCGGCATTCTGCTCGCGCGTCAACGCATTGAAGATGGTCGACTTTCCGACATTAGGCAGTCCAACGATTCCTACACTGAGTCCCATGGCTTTTCCCCTGATACGTAAAAATGAGACGTGATATTCACATCACGTCTCACACATCCCACTCGTCACATTCTACTGCTGGTGCAACTTCTGCAGTTCGCGCATGCGCTCGAGCCGCTCCTGCGCTTCCCGTTTCTTTCTGGCCGTCATGCGTTTAAAGGGCTTTTCATGCTTGATCAGCACCCCGCCGATATTGTTTGCGCCACCATCCACGTAGATGGTCTGTCCGGTGATTTTTTTGGAATACTTGCCCAGCATGAAGACCACGGCGTTCGCGACTTCCTGCCGGTCTTTCACCACATCCCAAGGCAACGGACTCATCTGGCGCCAGGTCTTGGCCAAATGGGCAAAGTGCGGGATCGATTTGGCGGCCTTGGTGGCCAGCGGACCGGCGGAAATGGCATTCACGCGAACATGCTCGCGGCCATATTCGCGGGCCAACGCACGCACCAGCGCCTCCAGCGCAGCCTTGTTGACACCCATCCAGTTGTAGTACGGGAACGCCACCTGCGACTCGAAGGAGAGTGTCACGATCGATCCGCCTTTTTCCATATTCTCGAGCGCAAAGTGCGAAACCGTAGCCAGCGAGGCGCAACTGATGTGGAACGCCTGCTTGATATCCTCGGAGGCATCCGTGTACATGCTGTCGCCTAGGCAAGTCTTCGGATTGGCAAAACCGATCGAGTGCAGGAGGCCGTTGATTGGGCCGGTATTTTCGAACAGTTCGCGAACTTCGTCTTCGACGGTCACGTCGCAATAGCGGATATCCATAGCGGCCTTTTCCTCGTCGGTCAGGTCGGGACTGCGATCAAAGAAGATCCGCTTCATACGTTCGCTCTGCAAGGTGTAGATGACTTTACCGCCCAGATCCTCGATCATCTTACCTGCGGCATAGGCGATGGAATCCGTGTTCAGTAGGCCCATTACAACATATGTACTGCCTTTTTCGATCATGTTTCGCTCTCCTTATTTCGATAAAAGCGCGCAAACCTATCATTTTCCGCACGCATTGCAATCAGACAATACTATGTTTTTCACCTGCAAAAGAAAGCGGCAAAACACTTAATGAGGGACTGCAACAGAAGGTCTATTTATACAGTTCAGCCTTCTGTTCCACAAACTCGCGCGATTTTTCCTGCATGCCCTTCTCAATGGCGTCCGCTTCCGTTAGCCCCTGCTCGGCGGCGTATTGGCGGACATCCTCGGAGATGCGCATGGAGCAAAACTTCGGCCCGCACATGCTGCAGAAGTGGGCGGTCTTGGCATCTTCCGTCGGCAAGGTGGCATCGTGGTATTTGCGGGCGGTGACCGGATCAAGCGCCAGATTAAACTGATCCTCCCAGCGAAATTCGAAACGCGCCTTGCTTATGGCGTTGTCGCGCACCTGCGCACCGGGAAAGCCCTTGGCGAGGTCGGCGGCATGGGCGGCAATCTTGTAGGTGATGACTCCGGCCTTCACGTCATCCTTGTCCGGCAGGCCGAGGTGCTCCTTCGGCGTCACATAGCAAAGCATTGCACAACCGTACCAGCCAATATTGGCGGCCCCGATGCCGCTGGTGATGTGGTCGTAGCCGGGCGCAATGTCGGTGGTCAGCGGCCCGAGGGTGTAGAACGGTGCCTCATGGCAGGCATCGAGTTCCCAGTCCATGTTGTCCTTCACTCCCTGCAACGGAACATGGCCGGGGCTTTCGATCATCACCTGCACGTCGTGCTTCCATGCGATCTTTGTTAGCTCACCGAGGGTTTCGAGGTCGCCCAGCTGCGCTTCGTCGTTGGCGTCGGCGATCGCGCCCGGGCGCATGCCGTCGCCCAGCGACAGCGATACGTCGTACCGCTTGCAGGTTTCACAGATTTCTTCGAAGTTTTCGTAGAGAAAGCTTTCCTTGTGATGCGAAACGCACCACTTGGCCATGATGGATCCGCCGCGGCTGACGATACCGCACACGCGCTGGGCCGTCATCGGTACATAACGCAGGCGCACGCCGGCATGGATGGTAAAATAGTCGACGCCCTGCTCCGCCTGCTCGATGAGCGTATCGCGGAACAGCTCCCATGTCAGATCCTCCGGACGCTCGCCCACCTTTTGCAGGGCCTGGTAGATCGGAACCGTTCCGACCGGCACCGGGCAATTGCGGATATTCCATTCGCGGGTGTCATGGATGTTTTGGCCGGTCGACAGGTCCATGATCGTGTCCGCGCCCCACAGCGTGGCCCATTGTACCTTTTCGACCTCCTCGCCAATGCTCGATGTAACGGCGGAGTTGCCGATGTTGGCGTTGATCTTCACCAGGAAGTTGCGGCCGATAATCATCGGTTCGGCTTCAGGATGGTTGACGTTGGCCGGAATAATCGCCCGGCCGGCGGCGACTTCGTCGCGCACGAATTCAGGTGTGATGAAGTTGGGAATGTTGGCGCCCCAGGCCTGTCCCGGATGCTGGTGGCTCGGGTGCCGCATGGCCGCCGTCTGCGCCTGGGTCAGCAGGCCGGATTCATGCTCGGACTTGCAATACATCGCCTTAAACGCTTCCTGCCGCCCCATGTTTTCTCGAATGGCAATGTATTCCATTTCGGGGGTCACGATGCCCTGCCTGGCATAGTGCATCTGGGAGACATTGGCACCGGCCTTTGCCCGTCGAGCTTTGCCGGTCCAGCCAACAAACGGAATACGCCCGGCATCCTGCCCCTGCCCGTCGTCCCCGGGCCGATAGCCGCGCGCATCGTAGATTTCCGTATCATTGCGCTCCTCGATCCAAGCTTCGCGCACCTTCGGCAAACCCGTCTCCAGATTCAGCTCAAAGTTTGGATCCGTCACGGGGCCACTGGTATCGTAAGCCATGACCGGAGGGTTTTCTTCGATGGTCTCATCGCTCCGGCGGGTTTCGGTCAATTTGATCTCGCGCATCGGCACGCGGATATCCGGGCGGCTGCCCGTGATGTAAACCTTGCGGGAATTGGGATAATCGGTTCCGTAGTCGTCGTACGTGTGCTTTTCCTGAATCATGGCCGGCTCCTTTGTATGTTGCGGACAATGCTGGGCCGGAGGAAGGAACGCTTCCCTACGCCGGCATTATCCGGACAGGTTCGAAGGGTTTTTCTCAGCTCCGATTCCCGGAGCACCCCTAGCGATATTGAACGGCAATCTACCGGCCGCCATCCAAGAGTCAACCTACAACAACTATTATTATCATGTTTTACGGATTGAACGTCCCACACGGCCCGGCTACTATCCGCCGCCCAATCAAGCAATGAATTGGAGGGACGACGTCCCCGTCGTCCGCAGGCATCGGGGACGATGCCCCTCCAGAACGACTAGAGGAAAACCATGGACTGGAAAAACTTGAGCGAACGCATACTGCAAGGTGGAGCGATCACCCCGGATGAAGCACTGGCTATACTGGAATCGTCGGACGACGAATTGCTGGAGGTGTTGCAGGGCGCATTCCGGATTCGTAAAAAGCATTTCGGCAACACGGTGTCGCTGCACCTGCTGCGCAATGTAAAGAGCGGCAAATGCCCGGAAGATTGTGCGTTCTGCTCGCAGTCGACTTCCGCCATCAACGATGTTGAGCGCTACGACATGCAGACGGTGGAAAGCATCGTCGCCGGCGCGCAGGCCGCAGCCGATCGCAATACCAAACGCTACTGCGTCGTCTCCAGCACCCGCGCCCCCGCCCCGAATGAACTGGAAACCATCTGCGAAGCCGCCATCCAGATTAAACAGAAGCATCCCCAACTCGAAATCTGTTCCTCCCTCGGCCTGCTGACCGAAGAAAAGGCGACGAAGCTCAAGGCATCCGGCGTCGACCGTTTCAACCACAACCTCGAAACCTCCGAAAACTATTTTTCCGAAGTGGTCTCGACCCACGAATTCGAGGACCGCGTCAACACCGCCAAAATCGTCAAGAAGGTTGGACTCGACCTTTGCTGCGGCGGGCTGTTCGGCATGGGCGAAAGCCTGCAGGACCGAGTTGACCTTGCCTTTGCCCTCGCCGACCTCGACGTCGACTCCGTACCGGTCAACTTTCTCGATCCGCGTCCCGGAACGCCGTTCTACGGGAAGCCCAATCCGTTGAAGCCGAACGACTGCCTGCGGGCCTTGGCGATGATGCGCTTCGTACTGCCGGCGGTCGAAGTCCGCATTGCCGGAGGACGCGAAACCACGCTGCGCGACCTTCAGCCACTGGCTCTCTACCCCGCCAACTCCATGTTTACCGCCGGCTACCTGACCACCGGAGGACAAAGCTATGAAGAAGACAAACGAATGATCGAAGACGCCGGCTTTGCGATTGAAATCTCTGGAGCAAAAGAACCTCAACCAGCCTGATTTGTTCCGCGCGGAGACGCAGAGACCGCAAAGAAAAGATTAATACGGCTCTGCGCACTCTGCGCCTCTGCGAGGAATTCCTTATCCATGAGTTTTTGGAACACAATCGACCGCCCCATCATTGCCTTGGCACCGATGGAGGATGTGACTGATACGGCCCTGCGCGAGCTCTTGCTCGACGTGGCCGACCCGGGCTGCCTGCATGTCGTGATGACCGAATTTGTTTCGACCGACGGCCTGCTCCACAAGAAGGGCCGCAAGCGGGTAGCCCACCGCCTGCGGGTTACCGACGAAGAACGCAAGCTGCTGAAGGAAAAGAGCGTCAAGATCGTCGCCCAGATCTGGGGCAACACGCCGGAGAACTACCAACAGGTGATTCGGGAAATTTCCAAGGAGATGGAGTTTGACGGCATCGACATCAACATGGGGTGCCCCGTTCCCAAGGTGGTGCGGCGCGGTTGCTGCTCGGGACTGATCGGCAACCCGTCGCTGGCCAAGGAGATCATCCAGGCAGCCCAGGAAGCCTCAAACCTACCCGTCTCCGTCAAAACGCGCATCGGCCTGAAAAGCATCGCCACCGAAGAATGGATCGGCCTCGTACTGGAAACCAAGCCGGCGGCATTGACCATTCATGGCCGGACCCAGAAGCAAATGTCCGATGGATTGGCCGATTGGAGCGAAATTGCCAAGGCGGCTCGGCTACGTGACCAGATGGGCCTCGATCTACCAATCCTTGGCAACGGCGACGTGCAATCGCTGGAAGAAGCACGTAGCAAGTGCGCGGAATTCGGACTCGATGGCGCCATGATTGGCCGCGGCATTTTTAACAATCCCTGGCTGTTCCAGAACACGCAACACGAACGCACCAAAGAGGAAAAGCTGGCGATGCTGTGGAAGCACACGGAAATCTTCGACCGGGTCTGGGGCGACACCAAGAATTTCCACATCCTGCGCCGCTACTATTCCATCTATTCAAAGGGCTTCCACGGAGCGGCCGAGCTGCGCACACAACTCATGCAGACCGAAAACATTGCCGAGGTTGAAAAGGTTCTTTCAACCCATCAAAGCTAGCAGGAAGCTATATCTGATCCAGATGAAGCCATGTGCTGCGGCTTACGGTCATGTCTACTTGTTCATCCCGACATTCACGCTCTCGGTCGGCCAACGGCGGCTTCTTGCAAGCGAATCCGGGGTGCAATATTCCCTCATGACCTTTTCCCCGTTCGGCAAGCTGACCGAGGCGCGCACCCAGACACCGTCAACCCATCCCTTTTGCACATTTTGCCTACCGCTGACATATTGCCAATCGGCATTGAGAGTTGCCTTGTAAACCAAGACTGCTTTCGTCAGCAACCGCCTTTTGCTCTTGGCCCCCAGTCTTTTGATATTCATACTGTCGCAATAAATGCCCTCTTGCCGTATGTTTGGGCCGAAGTCGCTTTCTTCCTGCTCATAGAATATGCGGTATTCAACGGTAATGTCCTTGAAGGTGGTATCCGTTTTATTTTCAAACAATATCTCATACCCGATATTTTCCACATCAAGCGACTGGTTGGCAAAATTGCCCGTCTCCTGCCAGCTCTCCTCGTCATTATCGGAGACCTTTTTCTTGGAGTCGATTTTGAAGTGGCGCTCATCCATGAAATCCTTAAGCTTATCCCAACTCCGAATATATTCCTGATCGGCTTCGGAAAGCGCCACCAATGGGACACCGGCAGATCGGTTGTCCTCCGTCTTAAGTTCAACGGTATTCTTTTTCGCATCATAGCTCACGATTCGGGCACGTATCGTACGGCCCTGGGTATCAGTAAAATCGTGATAGTCCAGATCGCCCCATGCCAGCGAACAACTCCATCCAACCAAAGCCATTAGAACCACAACCACTCGTTTCATAGCAATCTCCTTGAGATGTACGCATCCTACAAATTAGAGAATGCGTCGACTAAGTTCATTACAAGTTAGCGCAAGTAATAAACTGCACAAGAAATATTTTACCCGCTTTGCGGGTTCCCTCATTGCCCGGGTGTAATAAGGTGCACTCATGAAAAAAATATTCGGACTCTATTTAATTGCGACGAATCCGGTCGCCGGATACGAAGCTCTGGCCCAAGCCGCCGTTGCATGCAACGTGCGTTTCCTCCAATTGCGCATGAAGAATGAATCACGTGAACGCGTGTTCGAAATCGCCCGCAACTACCGTAAAATCACAACAGGAACCTCGACATACTTCATCGTGAACGACGATCTCGAGCTTGCGATGGACGTCGATGCAGACGGCATCCATTTGGGTCAGATGGACCTTTCCTTACGAAAAGCAAAGCAACAGTGGAATACGGATGGAAAGCTGTTTGGCCTCTCAACCCACAGCATGGAACAGGCTCAGGCGGCCCTTGATCTTAAACCTGATTATATTGGTATTGGTCCGGTTTATCCGACGCAGACGAAGGCCGATGCCGACCCGGCCCTGGGACCGGAGGAGGTTGGACGCATTGCCAAAAGCACACCAATCCCTTCGGTGGCCATTGGCGGCATCACGACCGGCAACCTTCCAGCACTACTGAATGCTGGGGCGGAAAACTTTTGCGTGGTGAGTGCGGTTAACAATTCCCCGGAACCAGCCGACGCCATTCGCCGCCTGCAAAAGATATGGAAAAAGCATATCTTTTGAACTTGAGCCCTCCCCGCTCCACCCTCTAGATTCGGACGCGTTTTTCAAAGGGCGAGTGGTGAAATTGGTATACACGCGAGATTTAGGTTCTCGTGCCACTGGCGTGCGGGTTCGAGTCCCGCCTCGCCCACCATTCTCCTCAAAATCCAAACACAGATGCATTTTATGCATGTATACTTGCCCTGTGGCTCACTTTCGGAGGTACTCTTGGTATATCCTGACAGGTGTGGAAAGTGATAACACAGGCCATGATGGTGACAGTAAAAACGAGCCATATTCTCAAGCGAAACGGAATGCCTTACTTCCGGATTAAAATTCCGGAAGACTTCCGGCAGGCCTTTAGCCGCCACAAACGACAGAACAATTGTTTATTCCATCATTCTCGAATTGAGCGGAAAAACATTTTATTTGCGAATGGTGTGAGTACAAACGGAGATTCCGGTTGCGGAGTCTTTGTAGTCCAATTCTCCATATCGCTGCTATATTGCAATGTGCCAATATAACTTATGGACATTGGCTCGTTTGGATTTAGCGAACAAGAAATCTCGGGTATTTCAGTGGCAATCAATCTGACATTATCGAGTTTGAATACATGACTTCCTAACTGAGAAGCCACCAATGGATTGCCATAGGCATCGTGGGATGTCTTACCTATATGTAGCCTCGCCGTACCAGTCGACCCAGTAAAGACACCTAAAGAGTGAGAAAATGCTTGGCTACTATCAATTATAAAGGTTTCCCAGCCAGTGCCATTGTGATCAACCCAGAAAGTATAAGCGTCTGCATTCCATGGATAAGACCCCGGCCTTTCAAACAAAAACTCAACTTTCACAGGCTCATTATTTGTTGAATAGAAATCAAACTTCAATTGCCAGTACCAAGGTAGCTCGGTTATCGATAAAACCCTCGTATAACCACCCTCCCATCTGGATCTGGAATCGGAGGGAAGGGCATTTAAATTAAGTGAATATCTTCCACAGACCCTGGAACCATCTGACACCACAGAAGAGTTAATGGAAAAATCTATCCCTTCGGGATAGTAAACAGTTCTATACGATAGCGAACCAGGATTTGCCTCTTCAAATAGAGTCTCTGCCCAAGTATTCGCCCCCAAAATCATCAACACAATGGTAAGTGTTTTTTTCATTCTCCCCCTTTATACGTAGATACAAATGTCGTTTTACATCAAATTATACCGCAGGCGCATAACTTATATACGCATATGGCAAATACCATAAAATAAATATTTTTTGCGGTATGACAAATATTCCAGCTTGGTTTAAAGCCCAGAAACAAAGTGGATTTGATCCAGTACCGAGCAAGACCATGGAGGACGAAAAAATTCCCCTTCAACTAGAGTACGCTTCTTACCATCAGTCGTATTTCAACCTCCTCAGCTATGCGAGCAGATCCTTCGGTTTGATGCGTCCGCTGTAACCCATATGAAGGGAAGAGCCCCGCTGAGCAGCGAGCTAAACTGTTATCAAGGTAGCAAAGCCAGCGACCTGAAAGCATTTTAACCAAGAGCTTTAATCTCCTTCAATTTTTTACTTCCAAACTGGTACATTCGGTGTGGTACATTTCGCCTCAAGTTAGCGATTAAACTCGCCCACAAAAAAAACCACATAAAGTACTATACTAGAGAGCTTAACAACCCGGACTTAAGGCTTGAAAAGAGCAATTCCCGCCTCGTCCACCAAATTAATAAAGTTGGATTCATGCAACCCAGTAGAGGAACAGTTCCCCATTTTTCGATGCGGCCGCACCCAATGCAGGTCGGAGCCATTATTTTGACCGTAGTCGTTGGTTTCTTGCTAGCCATGTCCTTTTTTGCTCAGGAGGAAGGAACCGGACACCTGCGACAACGCGGTATCCTCACCTTGATCATCACAGGCATTCTCTCTGTTTTCCAGCTGATCCTGGCCACATCGAAACTGTGGTTCCCACATCTCTGGAAGAAAAACTCCACCCACGATCGTCACAAGCAGCACACCAAATATCACCCTGCGGTCAGGGAGCGCGAGTTCCGAAACAACCGCTGATTTTCCCTGCATTCGAACTTGAGCCGGATTCGGCAAGAGCAAACAATGCAGGCATGAAAATCATTTGTGCCGAAACCGTACTGCTGGGCCAGGAAGCCTTCTCGAGCATCGGAAAAACCATCGTCGTTCCCGACCGCGAAATCACCCGGGACCATCTGGCCGACGCCGACGCACTCATCGTGCGCTCAAAAACGAAGATTACCCGCGATTTGCTGCAGGCTACTCCTATCAAATTTATCGGCACCGCCACGGCCGGCACCGACCACATTGATGCCGCTGCATTGGAGGAACAGGGCATCTACTGGTGCGCCGCCCCCGGCTGTAACGCCAACAGTGTATCCGAATATCTCGTCGCCGCCCTTCTCGTTCTCGCTCGCCGTCATGGCTTCGACCTCGAAGGCAAGACCATCGGAGTGATTGGTTGCGGCAATGTCGGGAGCCGGGTCATCAAGAAATGCGAGGCCCTGGGCATGCGCGTCCTGCGCAACGATCCGCCACTCGCCGCTGTTGCGGCCGACCCCGACTACAGCCCGCTGGAATATGTTCTGGAGGAGTCCGATATCGTTACGCTTCATGTTCCGCTCGTGAAGCACAAACCGTGGCCCACGGAATACATGGCCGACTACCTCTTCTTCGAACAGCTCAAACCCGGCGCCATCTTCGTCAATGCCGCCCGCGGCAGCGTCTGCGACTACGACGCATTGTTGGCGGCGCGCCAAGGCGGGGCAGTTTCAAGAACCGTGATCGATGTCTGGAGCCCCGAGCCTGCTTTCCGCACCGAGGTGCTCAAGCTGGCGGATATAGCCTCTCCACATATCGCCGGCCACTCCTACGAAGGCAAGCTCAACGGGACCATCGCCTGCTACAACGAGCTGTGCAACTTTTTCGAGATCCCCCAGCAATGGGATGTAGCCGCATCGCTCCCTGACCCTGAAGTGCCGGCCATAGACGTCGACTGCGCCGACCGCGATGATGAAGAGGTGCTGCACGACATTGTTAAACAAGTATACGATATCGAGACGGACGACCGGCTCATCCGCGAGGCAGCCGTCCACTGCGATATCGACCGAGCCAGGAACTTCGATACCCTGCGCAAGAACTACCGCATGCGCCGCGAATTCATGAACACCACCGTGAACGCCCAAAACGCATCCCCCGGATTAAAGCACAAAATCCATTCATTGGGGTTCGTGGTTCACAACCCGTAAATGCGCTTGCGCGTTGTTCCCGTTACGCCAGCAGCTCCTTCAGGTACTGCCCCGTGTAGGATTCCTTACACTTGACCACCTTTTCCGGTGGACCGGCCACAACGACAGTGCCGCCGTTGATGCCTCCGCCGGGGCCAAGGTCGATGATATGGTCGGCGCGCTTGATCATATCGAGATTGTGCTCAATGACGATGACGGTGTTGCCTTCGTCGCGCAGGCGTTCGAGCACTTCGAGCAACTTGTGCACGTCGGCAAAGTGCAGGCCGGTGGTGGGCTCGTCGAGAATGTAGACGGTCTGACCGGTGGAGCGCTTGCTCAGCTCGGACGATAGCTTGACGCGCTGGGCCTCGCCGCCGGACAACGTCGTGGCGGGTTGACCGAGCTTGAGGTAGCCGAGCCCGACGTCGCACAGGGTTTTCATCCTACGCTTGATCTTCGGTACCGCCTCGAAGAATTCGAATGCTTCGCTGATGGTCATGTCGAGCACATCGGCAATATTCTTGCCCTTGTAGTGTACTTCGAGCGTTTCTTTGTTGTAGCGCTTTTCGTTGCACTGCTCGCACGGCACGTAGACATCGGGAAGGAAATGCATCTCGATTTTAAGGATGCCGTCGCCCTTGCATCGCTCGCAGCGGCCACCCTTGACGTTGAAACTGTAGCGCCCCGGTTTGTAACCGCGCACCTTGGACGCCGGCAACGAAGCAAACAGCGTGCGGATATCGGTAAAGGCTCCGGTATAGGTCGCTGGATTTGAGCGCGGCGTGCGGCCAATCGGCGACTGGTCGATCACGATCATCTTGTCGGCAAGTTCCAGTCCATTGATCGACTTGTGCTTGCCCGGAGCATCCTTCGACCCGTTGAAATGCCGCGCCAACGCGCGCTTCAACGTAAAGTCGGTCAACGTGCTTTTTCCGCTGCCGGACACGCCGGTCACGCAGGTAAAGAGGCCCAGCGGAAACTTGGCGTCGACCTTTTTCAGATTGTTGGCTTCGGCCCCTTTCAGCTCGATCCAGCCCTTGTACGGTTTGATGCGTTTTTCGGGAACCTCGACCATCTTTTCGCCGCGCAGGTAGTGGGCAGTCAGCGTGTCGGCTTTGAGCAACTTATCGACCGTTCCGGCAAAAACGACTTCCCCACCATGGCGACCGGCGGCGGGCCCCATGTCGACCACATAGTCGGCCGTGCGAATGGTTTGCTCGTCGTGCTCGACAACAATGACGGTATTGCCCAGATCACGCAGTCCCTGCAAGGTGTGGATCAGGCGGTCGTTGTCGCGCTGGTGCAGGCCTATGCTGGGTTCGTCAAGGACGTACACCACACCGACGAGCCCCGCCCCGATCTGGGTGGCCAGTCGGATGCGCTGCGCTTCGCCGCCAGAGAGTGTGCCGCTTTCGCGGTCAAGGGTGAGATAATCCAGCCCCACATCCACCATGAAGCCGAGCCGCGAACGAACCTCCTTGAGGATTTCTTTCGT
>JBNKSB010000278.1:0-6472 GCA_050297095.1 Pontiella sp.
GGCCATGGAAGTCGGTCAGCAACTGAATGATTGTACTATCCATGTTCATGGATCAGCCTAATAACCGCGTCGTTATTCCCTCGTGGCTACCAATCCTTCCTGCAGCTTAAAGGATAGGGGGAGCACCTCGGCTCGGCAAGATAATGTTGGGGCCGGATTGGCATGCCCGCTCGACCGGTGCAAGAAGGAATTACGGTTTCTTGATGGGCAGATCCCATTTGGTGATCCGGCCTCGGCGTTGGCGGATGTGGCCGCACATCAACAGGAAAAATTCGGCGGCGAGATAGGCATCGCCTTCCGCGGTGTGGCGGTCGTGCGGCGGCAGGCCGAAGTGAGCGCAAAGATCCTCCAGGGACGGCGGGCGCTGATTGATGTACCCGGTTTTTCGGAAGGATTGCAGTTCGCTCATGGCCATGGGGCCCACGTCGATGGTCGGATTGCGGAAGCCGATGCCGAAGCAGATGCCCGAAGCCACCGATCCGGTTGCCGCGCTCGACGTGAGCATCCTGCAAAACGAAGTTTTGGCCCCAATTCTGAACATTGCCGACCCACGCGAAAGCAACGACATTGATTTCATTGGAGGCATCAAGGGCACGGATGAGCTCGAAAAGTGGGTCGATGATGGCCGCGCCGTGTTGGCGTTTTCGATGTATCCGACCTCGATGGACCAGCTCTTTTCCGTGGCCGACGCCGGCATGTTGATGCCGCCCAAGAGCACCTGGTTCGAGCCCAAGCTACGTTCCGGTTTGCTGGTCAATACACTGGACTAGTTTCGAGTGCGACCGGCGAGGCGTGATTTACCTACTTCGTCTCACGGTCGCGGTTTCCAGACCTTGACCTTTTTCCATTCACGTCCCCATTCAAGGGCTTGGCGGTGGGAGGGGAAAAAGAGGTCGATGTGCATCCCCTTGATGCCGCTGCCAATATCCTCGACGCGCCCCCATCCATAGCCGGGAATATACATGATGGTGCCGAAGGGGTAGTAGCGAGTGTCGGCTGCAATGGTACCCCAATCAGCGACTGTTCCGGCGGCGGTAATGCCGACCTTCTTGGGCTGTCCCTTGTTTGGTCCGGAGGAAAAAACGGGTTGGAATTTCCAATTACGCTTCCATCCGCAACATTTTCCGCATTCGCAGTAGCCGGTGGTCTCCATGCTGACGGTCTCCGGCTTCTGGTTGCGCGGAACACGGTACACCTTTCCGGTCGCACAACCATTGAGAACAACCACGCAGAGGATAAAAAAGAGATGCCTCGCAGAGGCGCAGAGGATGGATTTGTTTGGCTCGGCGCCCTCTACGCATTTGCGAGAAATAAATAATTCATGTTCAGTCATGAGACGTCTCCCGACCAGATGGTTTCAAGGCCTGCGGCGGTTTCCAGCAACAGTTCGCCATGTTCTCCGAAACCGGCCAGCGTTCCGTGCTTGCGAATATTGCCATCGTGAACGCTGAGTGGTTTTCCAATTGGACCTGCTTTGTCAGTCCAGATCTCGCGAATCGCAGCAAAACCGCCCGTTTCCCATCGGGACACCCAGAAATCGAGATAGGGCAGAAGCTCTTCAAGAGTCTTGGCCGGTACGCTTGCTTGTCCGCTCTCGATCAATATTGAGGTGGCAGGGCGATCGATGGATTCCGCTTCCTCATTCGACATGTTGATATTGAGTCCTATGCCGACAATGATTCCGCTTCGAGATCCGTTTTCAACCCGTTCGGAAAGGATGCCGCAAATCTTTTTGTCGCCGACAAGTACATCGTTCGGCCATTTCGGGTTGGCCCGGATTCCCCGGACATTGAGCAGGTCATTGACGGCAAGCGCGGCGGCCATGGTGAGTGAGGGAATACGTATCAGCGGGGCATCGGTCTCAATGAAGAGGGAAAAGCAAAGGTTGGTGTCTGGCGAAGAGAGCCATTTTCTGTCTTGGCGTCCGCGCCCGCTTGTTTGCTCGCGGACCGCCACGATGTGTCCGTTATTGATACATTTTTGTTTCAAAATGCATTCGCGAATGTAGGCGTTTGTTGAGCCGAGCCGCTCATGCCATTCGATTGAAAACTGCATCGGATAATTGTCCTCTATTGAGATTGGGTTTTATTAGTAAAGAGCAATAAAAATGAGGGTTTTCACTTCCTATGGCAAAACAAATTCCGTATACATGCCGCTCATTTTTACCAAACGCAAGGAGACGAAAAAATGATGATGCAAGGGGTTGTGCTAATGGTGATCGGTATGGCAACCGTATTCGCCTTTCTCGTTCTGATGATTCTTACCATGAGTGGCTCGTCAGCATTCTTCCGCAAATTCGCCCATCTCTTTCCCGATGCTCCTGTTGCGGCTCCCAAAAAGCCGGCGGCAGCAACGGACCCGGTTGCCGACATCGCGGTTGCGCTCGCAGCCATCAAAGCCAAGCGTGGCTAAACTTCAATTTATTAAATAATCAGGAGAAAATACCGTGGCTAAGAAAACCATCCATATCATGAACACCGCGTTCCGCGACGGCTTCCAGTCCGTTTACGGCGCTCGCGTACTGACCGAAGATTTCCTTCCGGCCGTCAAAGCCTGTGTTGAAGCAGGGCAAACCCACTTCGAAGCCGGAGGCGGTGCGCGCTTCCAAGCTCCGTTTTTTTACTGCAACGAGTCGGCCTTCGACATGATGGACAAGTTCCGCGAAGCGGCCGGCCCTGACGCCGAACTGCAGACGCTTGCCCGCGGCATCAACGTGGTGGGCCTTGAGTCCCAGTCGCGCGACATTATTGATCTTCACGCCAAGATGTTCGCCAAGCACGGCATCACTACCATCCGTAACTTTGATGCGCTAAACGACGTCAACAACCTGATCGATTCCGGCAAGTCCATCAAGGCCCACGGCCTGAACCACGAAGTGGTGGTTACCATGATGGAATTGCCGCCTGGATGCTCCGGTGCCCATACGGTTGAGTTTTACCAGAAGACGTTGCAGGGCATTCTCGATGCGGAGATTCCGTTCGACAGCGTCTGCTTCAAGGATGCTTCCGGCACCTCCGCTCCGAAGAAGGTCTACGACACGATTGCCATGGCGCGCAAGCTGCTGCCGGGCGATACAAAGATTGTTTTCCACTCGCACGAAACCGCCGGTGTCGGCACCGTGGGCTATCTCGCTGCCATCAAGGCTGGCGCCGACCAGGTCGACTGCTCCATGGCTCCTGCTTCCGGCGGAACCTGCCAGCCCGACGTGGCGACCCTGTGGCATGCCCTTCGTGGGGAAGAC
The DNA here is from genome assembly GCA_050297095.1 of Pontiella sp. GTDB lineage: Bacteria > Verrucomicrobiota > Kiritimatiellia > Kiritimatiellales > Pontiellaceae > Pontiella. Next base: position 3,242 of record JBNKSB010000278.1, read on the forward strand.
TATGAGCTCGATATCGACATCGACAAGATGATGCATGCCGAAACCGTCTTCAAGGACTGCATGGCCGACTACATGCTCCCACCGGAAGCCAAGGCCGTTGAGCCGATGATTCCGTGGTCACCAATGCCGGGTGGCGCGCTGACGGCCAACACGCAGATGATGCGCGATAACAACCTGATGGATAAATACGAGGAGTGCATCCACGCCATGGGTGAAGTGGTTCGCCGTGGCGGTTTCGGCACCTCCGTTACCCCGGTTTCCCAGTTCTACTTCCAGCAGGCTTTCAATAACGTTATCTTTGGCCCGTGGGAAAAGATTGCCGAAGGCTACGGCAAGATGGTTCTCGGATACTTCGGCAAGACTCCGGTCGAGCCCGACCCGGAAATCGTAAAGATTGCCGCCGAAAAGCTCGAGCTTGAGCCAACGACCGACAATCCGGTCGACCTGAATGATGCCGATCCGAACAAGGGCGTTGATGCCGCCAAAAAGATGCTTCAGGAAAACAGCATTGAGGAAACCGAAGAAAACATCTTCATCGCCGCGGCCTGTAAGCAGAAGGGTATCGACTTCCTGCTCGGCAAGGCCGAGATCAATGGCGTTCGTAAGGCAAGCCTCACCAAGACGGAAGAAAAACCGGCTGCAACGGCGCCGGGTGGCGACGGCGCGTACACCGTTACCGTCAATGGCAAGAAATATGCCGTGGAAGTCAAGGGCGACAGTGCAACCGTTAACGGCAAATCCTATGACATTGGTGTAGCTGATGGCGCTGAAGCAGCATCCTCTACGGCGGTTGCCCACGAGTCGGCGGATTCGATTGAAGTCGCCGCCCCGATGAACGCGAAGGTGGTCAAGGTCAATGTTGATGTTGGCGAGCACGTAAACGAAGGCGATGTGCTCTTCGTCGTGGAGGCCATGAAGATGGAAGTCGATGTAAAGGCATCTGCTTCCGGTACGGTTTCCTCGATTGCGGCCAGCGCAGGCGAACAGGTGACGGCCGGTCAGGCGATGGCTTCCATCAACTAAGTCGCAACTGCGAACGGAGAATTTCAGCATGAAAAAATTCATCACAATGGGACTTGTCGTTGCCGCCGTATTCGGTGGAACCGTCCAGGCGCAAGCTGCCGACGGGTCATCCGCGAAGTCCCACAAAAGTATCTCGATCAGCGGGGGCTTCAAGAAGCTCTGGCACGAAACCGGAATCTACCGCTTCATCAATCCTGTTTCCGCACTGGAAAAGAAGGAAGCCTACGATGCAGCCCTGCTCAAGACGATCGAGTCGGAAATCACGGCACGCCATGTGCACAAGGCAGTGGAACTGCTCGAAGAGGCCAAAAAGGAAGGCTGTTCGGCGAGTACGATTGCTCTGCTGGAAGCCAAGTTGGCCGTGCTGGAGTTTCCAGTGGTTCCGAAAGACCAAGTCAGCGATGCGGTGTCTGAATACCGGGTGGTTGCCAATGAGGCAATCATGGAGGCTCGCATTGCCGATCCGTCGGGCGTCCATGCAGAAGCCCTCGATAAGCTTGAGCTGGAAGTCATAAAAAACGTATCCCGTGGCGGCCTGAAGCGTCGAGGTCTGTTGCCTGAAGGCGCGGGTCAGTTTGTTATGATTCTGGTCGGTCTGTTACTGATCTTCCTCGCCATTAAGAAAGGGTTTGAGCCCTTACTTCTTTTGCCGATCGGCTTTGGCGCGATTCTGACCAATATTCCCATGGCAGGTATTGCCGATGGCCCGATTCCTGGACAACCGGGCGGCTTTCTCTACTACTTCTACACCGTGGGGGTTCAGTCGGGCGTGTTCCCGCTGCTCATCTTCATGGGGGTTGGGGCGATGACGGACTTCGGTCCGTTGCTGGCCAACCCGAAGACCGCTTTGCTCGGAGCCGCTGCCCAGTTCGGCATTTTCTGTGCGCTACTTGGTGCCATGGCCATGGGCGGCCTTTTCACGCTGGAGGATGCTGCTGCCATCGGTATCATCGGGGGTGCTGATGGTCCGACCGCCATCTTCCTGGCTTCGCGTCTGTCGCCGAACCTGCTGGGAGCGATTGCCGTGGCAGCCTATTCGTACATGGCGTTGGTGCCGATCATTCAGCCGCCGATTATGAAGCTGCTCACAACCAAGGCTGAGCGCGAAATTGAAATGAAGCAGCTTCGCCACGTATCCAAGGCGGAAAAGATCATCTTCCCGCTGTTGGTTCTCATGATCTGCCTCTTGCTCCTGCCTTCGGCCACGCCACTGATTGGTATGTTGATGCTGGGCAATCTGATGAAGGAATCCTGTGTTGTGGACCGCCTGTCCGATACGGCTCAAAACTCGTTGATCAATATCGTTACGATCATGCTGGGAACGGCAGTAGGCTCCAAGCTGGCCGCCGATAAGTTTCTGAACGTTCAGACACTCGGCATTCTGGCTCTTGGCCTGGGTGCGTTCGTGATCGGCACGGCCATGGGCGTGCTGCTGGCCAAGCTGATGAATGCCCTCAGCAAGGACAAGATCAATCCGCTGATCGGTTCCGCCGGAGTCTCCGCCGTGCCGATGGCCGCGCGTGTGTCGAACAAGGTAGGCCTCGAAGCCAACCCGCACAACTTCCTGCTCATGCATGCCATGGGTCCGAACGTGGCCGGCGTGATTGGCTCAGCCGTGGCCGCCGGGGTGCTGCTCGCTCTCGTCGGTTAGTCGTTCCAATCATTGGAAACAGGAAGGGCCGCCGAAGGGTGGCCCTTTTTTGTTTTCAGGATTTTGGGTTTTTGTGGCAGATTACATATCCGGTTATGAAGATTCCTTTCACCAAGATGCACGGGGCGGGCAACGATTTTATCGTAGTCGATGACCGTACGCTGACCTTTCCAGCCGATAATGCCGAATTTATTCGACAGATGGCTTCGAGGCGGACGGGGGTCGGGTGCGAGGGGATTATTCTGATCCAGCCATCCGAGAGCGCAGATCTGCGGATGCGCTTCATAAACCCGGACGGAAATGAAGTGGAAATGTGCGGCAACGGTGCGCGTTGCTTTGCTCGTTTGGCCTGCGAGCTGGGGGCCGCATCCGCCCAGATGAAGATCGAAACGGTTGCCGGAGTCGTATCCGCTGAGGTCCTTGGCGAACAAGTCCGGATTGACCTAGCCGATCCATCCCATCTTGAATTGAATGTGGATCTTGGCTTGTCGTGGCCGACCGATTTTGTAAACACGGGCGTGCCGCATGTCGTGGCCTGGGTGGATGATATGGGAGAT
>JBNKSB010000279.1:0-6423 GCA_050297095.1 Pontiella sp.
TTCCAGAGAGGGCCATGAAATCCCGATTGCCGACAGTGGAGCCCCGATCCATGATGCCGACGGCCGGATCTCCGGCGTCGTACTGGTATTCCGCGACCAAACAAAGGAACGCGCGGCCAGAAAGGCGATCGAAGACAGCGAAGCGCGGTACCGTCTACTCTTCAACAACATGACGAGCGGCTTCGCCCTGCATGAAATGGTCTACGACAACGACGGAAATCCCGTCGACTACCGCTATCTACAAGTGAATCCCCTCTTTACTAAGATGATCGGTCTCCCGCCGGAGCAGGTTATTGGCCGGACCGCCAGAGAAATCCTACCCAACATCGAAGACCACTGGTTTAAGCCTTATGTAAGCGTCGTACAGACCGGCCGCCCGATCAGGCTGGAAAACTATTCTCAGGATCTTGGAAAATATTTTGAGGTACACGCCTTTAGTCCGGCCCCCGATCAATTCGCCGTTATTTTTAATGATGTCTCGGAACGCGTGAAGGCGCAACAGGACATCGAGCTGACCGCGAACCGGTTGCGGCGCGCGCAGCAGGTGGCCCAGGTGGGAGACTGGGAGTTCGACCTGCAAAACAACACCGTATCGGCGTCCGACGAGGCGAAGCGGATCTACGGACTCGCAGAGGAGCTGTGGACGATCCCCGAGGTTCAGAAAATTCCGCTACGGAAATACCGGTCCATGCTCAATAGCGCACTGGAGGGTCTCGTACGTGCAGGGATCCCCTACGATGTCGAGTTCACCATCAAGCGCCCGACGGACGGCGCGCTACGGGATATCCATTCCGTTGCGGAATACGACCCTGAAAAGCAGGTGGTTTTCGGCGTCATTCAGGATGTTACCGACCGAAAGCAGGTCGAACTTGCCCTGGCCCGCAGCGAGGCGAAATACAGGGACTTGTTTGAGCAGTCTGCGGACGCCTTCCTGATCTTGAAAGAAGACCGCTTTGTCGACTGTAATCAAGCGGCGGTTGACTTGCTGCGCTTCAACGCTAAAGAGCAACTGCTCAATACACACCCGGCGGACCTCTCTCCCGAGCGGCAGCCGGACGGCCGACTGTCGCGGGAAAAAGCCGAGGAGGTCATACAGCGCGTGGGAGAGGAAAGAAGCATGCGCTTCGAGTGGCTTCATCAGCGTGCCGACGGAGAGATTTTCCCGGCTGAGGTTTCCCTCACCGCCATTACCGATAGCGAAGGTTCGGATATCATCCACACGGTCTGGCGGGACATCACCGAACAGAAACAGCTGCAAGAAGCCATCCAGAAAAGGATTGTCGCACTGACCCAGCCGATGGGGCATGCGGAGGAAATCGACTTCGATGCCCTCTTCAACCTTGAGGAAATCCAGCGTATTCAGGATGAGTTCGCGGCCGCTACCGGCGTAGCCTCCGTGATTACCCGCCCAGACGGTACGCCCATCACCCGGTCCAGCAACTTCACCCGGCTGTGCATGGAGGTGATCCGGGGAACCGAAAAGGGATGCGCAAACTGCTTTAAATCCGATGCCTTACTCGGTCGCATTCACCCGGAAGGTCCCGTAGTACAGCCCTGTCTGAGCGGAGGCCTCTGGGATGCCGGGGCCAGCATTATCGTTGGAGGTAGGCACATCGCCAGCTGGCTGATCGGCCAGGTGCGCGATGAAACTCAGACCGAAGAACAGATGCGCGCCTACGCACGGGAAATCGGTGCGGATGAAACGGTCTTTATGGACGCCTTCCATGAAGTGCCCACCATGAAACGCGAACGATTCGATCAAATCGCGCAGGCCCTCTTCACATTGGCCAACCAGCTTTCCACGACGGCCTATCAGAATATTCAACAGGCGCGCTTCATCGCGGCAGAAAAAAAAGCAAAGGACGAACTGCGCGAAAGCGAAGAACGGTTCAAATCGCTTCACAATGCCTCCTTCGGAGGAATCTTTATCCACCATCAAGGGATTATTCTGGAATGCAACAAGGGCCTGTCCATCATGACGGGCTACTCGCAGGAAGAACTGATCGGAATGAATGGACTCTTGCTGATCACCGAAGAATCGCGGCCGCTGGCCAGTGCCAAAATCCGAGCCGGCTCTGAGTCCGCCTACGAAACAACCGGCCTGCGTAAAAACGGAGAAAGATACCCCGTTCGAACGCAAGCCAGAAATATCACGTATAAAGGAATCGATGCCAGAACCGTTGAATTCAGGGACATCACGGAACAGAAAAAAGCGGAAGCGAAGTTGCGGCGCCTTTCAACCGCGATCGAGCAATCGCCCGAAACCATCGTGATTACCGATCCGGAAGGCACTATTCAATATGCCAACCCGGCTTTCGAAACCGTTTCGGGCTACCGTCTTGAAGAGGCCATGGGACAGAATATGAACATGCTGAAAAGCGGCTTGCATCCCGAATCTTTCTACGCCGACCTATGGAAAACCATCTCATCCGGTAACATCTGGGAAGGGCAAATCATCAACAAACGCAAGGATGGTTCCACCTACACCGAAGAAGCCAGCATTTCCCCGGTCAAGGATACCGAGGGTCGGATCACCAACTATGTGGCCGTCAAACGCGACATCACACAAGAGCTGTTGCAGGAAGAGGAGTTGCAGCAGGCGCATAAACTGGAAGCCGTGGGCCAGCTGGCCGGCGGCATTGCCCACGACTTCAACAATATCCTTCAGGGAATTCTTGGGTTTAGCGAGATGCTGCGCCTTGAGTTGGATGAAGCATCCCAGACGTACGACAATGCCAATGAAATCCACAAAGCCGCAAAGCGGGCGGCTTCGTTGACGCAAAAACTGCTCACCTTCAGCCGGAAGCAACCCGTGGTGTTCACGGACATCGACCTGAACAACATCATCCATGACACGGAATCCCTGCTGCATGTACTGCTGGGTGTAAAATACGAGTTGGTGCTCGACCTGCAAGACGGTCTGCCTCCGATCCATGCCGACTATAGCCAGATAACCCAGATTATCATGAATCTCGCCGTGAATGCGCGCGATGCCATGCCGGAGAACGGGCGGCTAAGCATTTCGAGTGAAGAGATCGTATTCGGCGAGAGCGATGCACTCTTCGTTTCCGCAGCCCGGCCGGGCCACTACGTGTGCCTATCGGTAACCGATACCGGATGCGGCATGGACGCCGAAACGAAATCCCGGATTTTCGATCCGTTCTTCACCACCAAGGACGTGGGGAGCGGCACGGGCCTCGGACTTTCCGTGATCTACGGAATCGTCGAGCAAAGCAAGGGGTGGATCAATGTCTATAGCGAAATTGGAAAAGGCACGTGCTTCAAGGTCTTCCTTCCGGTTAATCCATCGTATGAAAGCACCGGTCAGGGAATGGAAACGGCCCCGCCCACCCGGAACGCCAGGATCCTGCTCGTCGAGGACGATCCGGGAATGCGGAATATGGTGGTGGATGTGCTCGACAGCATCGACTTCGAGATTGCTGCGGTATCCAGTGCCGAAGAAGGTTTGGCGATATTCAAACAGCAGGAAGGGCGATTTGATTTGCTCCTGAGCGATATGCAACTTCCGGGAATGAGTGGTGATAAGCTGGCGGAAATGCTTCGGGCGATGAATCCCGAACTCCCCGTGCTCCTCCTGAGCGGCTACCGGGATCAGGCCTCGCGCTGGAAACATTTCGCCGAAGAAGGATACTTGTTTCTGGATAAGCCCTTTACGATTCCAATATTTTTGGATACCGTCAACGAACTTTTAAAAGATCGGGGATGAGTTAAGATGCCTAGGATTTTGCTAATTGACGACGACCCGACGGTGCAGAAACTGTTTTCACAGTTCCTGACCGGCAAGGGGTACGAGGTCTCGCAGGCCAGGAACGGCAGAGATGGAATCCAGATGATTCAGCAACACCGGCCCCACCTGGTGATTACCGACATCATGATGCCGGAAACGGATGGCTTGGAAATCCTGCTACACATCCGCAATACCCACGACAAAACACCCATCATTGCCATATCCGGCGGCATGCGCGCACTTCCGGTCAACTTCCTGCATCAAGCCAAGCTTTTCGGAGCGCGCTACGTATTTGAAAAGCCGGTTCCGCTCGACGCGCTACACAACGCCATCAAAGATGTTCTGGGCGAGGCCCCGGATGTGGCGGAAAACGAATAAGCCCGGGAAAACGCGTAAGGCGCCGGCAGGCGATCAGCGTGGACCAAAGCGGGTTGACAGGTACAGGGCCTCCACCTTGTCGCGCGCCCATTGGTTCTTCCGCAGGAACTTCAGGCTGGACTTGATGCTCGGCTCCCAGTTGAAGCACCGGATATCAATGCGTCGGCCCAGCTCCTGCCAGCCATAGTGATCGACCAATTGGATGAGCAGCTTTTCGAGTGTAATGCCGTGAAGCGGATTATTGGGTTGTTCGTTCATGGTTTAATCCCTCGTCCCCTGTTCAGGGAACCGTTGTTGCCGGAGCATGCCGACGATGATCCAGATGACCAGCAGGCTGACGGCGCCGACGGCCACACCGGCCAGCAGCCTGGAATATTTCCGCCAGGGTTGCGCCTTGGCCATCGCGTTGAGCCGGATATCCTGCAAACCGATCTCCGGCAGGGCATCAATGGCATCCGTATCGATCCGGCTGCGCAGGTCGTAGTGCGGAGCCGCCACGTCCCATGCGCGGAAATACAACGACGCCGGACCGGCCGAGGCTGCTTCAAACACGAGATAGCGAGGAACAGCTTCGAGCCGGATGGCCGCGATGTCGAGCGGCTGATCGTCGTAATGGAAAACCTGCACTTTCAGAAAGCGGCAACGGGTGTTCACCTTGATGGTGTCGTTCCGGTCATCCGGCAACGCATGGATTTCGCCACCGCCGACCCGGCGCCACGGATCGTGCCCGCTATCCCGTCCATAGACCGATACGCAGCGGGTATAAGCGTCGTTGGCGATGTCAAACCGGATAAACTCCACCGGCCGCCCGGTGTGCTCCAGATCGAGCAGGCGCGTTTGCGCAGCCTCCACCTGCTCGCGGCCCGTCGCCGGCTTTCCCACAAATGCCACCGCTTCGCACGGAAGCGGGGTCTCCTCGAGATGTCGCAGGTAGGCCCGCGTCAGCTGGAACCGTTCGCCGGCAGCCTGCGCGTTGGGATAGATGCGAACATGCAAGCGCATGGCATCGGAATCGGGATAGCGGATGATCCGGTTGCGCGCATCGCGCAGGCTGGAAAAACCGATCAGATAGCCGGATGCCATATGACCACCCGCCTCATTGCCGCTGAAAACTTCCACGCGTCGCACGAAATCGCGCCCCGTCGTGACCAGTTCAAGCTGGTTATGAACGGGAACCGGACCATCGGTCGGAACGACTAGGTCAAACTGAAGATAGGGCTCGGCGCCGTCAACCCATGCGGCATTGAGCACCGTAAGGTCGATGGAAACGGTTTGGGGTGTATCCCGCGGGACATGCAGAAAGCAGGGCCACTGCGTCCCGTCGGAACCAACGATGCGGACATCGTGCGGGAAATCCCGGCTCTGACCGAATACATCGCCCGTCACCACCACCCGACCCCGGTCCCCCGGAGCAAAGGTTCCATCGAGCGGGTGCTCGAGCTCAAAGCGGGAGCGCAGATGGTCCGCGCCGGCGGCCGAGCCCACGGCAAGGGTCAGCGCGACAGCCAGGATGGAGCAATGAGTCTTCATTCTTCTTCTCCCAACGATTGAAAAAAGGTCGAGGCCTTCTGGTAGGCAAAAGACAGGGCCAGCAACAGCAGGCCGGTACCGATAAAGGCGGCAATCCGTTCCAGTCCGGTCAGTTCCGACGAATCGACAAACAGCACTTTGCAGGTGGTGATGCCGAACAGGATCAGCCCGAAGTAGCGATGTGCGGCCATTCGCCGCTTCATGCCGAACAGGATCAGTCCCAGCGCACAGACCGCCCATAGAATCGTGACGGCCGAGGAGGCCCAGTCGCTGTGACTGCGCAGGATTTCCCAGGTCATCAGCCAGATCCCGCTGGCCACCGCCATGAGATTAAGCGTGCACGCCAGCCGCACCGGCTCTTCGGGGGTTGTATTCGAAAACGGTGGCAGGCGCGGTTGAAGGAACAGAACCACCCCCAGCAGCATGGCCAGCTGCAGCCAGATGACGATATTCATGAAAACCGGACCGCCGGCCCGCTGCAACTCGATGCCCACGATGGCATCGATGGCCAGCTTGATCGGAACGAGCAGGATCAATACGACGCCCAGCCGGACCACGAATGACTTGCGCGGAGCCAGCAGCATGGTAGCGGCACCGGCTCCCAGCAGCATCAGCGACGTCAACAGCCAGCTGAAAATTTCGTCGTCTCCCAGCGTCCAGAACGTATCCGTAAAGAACACGAGCACAGCCCCGACCACGCCGACGCTCCAGAGCGCATCCTGCCACACGGATGTCTCCTCTTCCGGAAAGCGGCCGGCCAGCCCACC
>JBNKSB010000280.1:0-3127 GCA_050297095.1 Pontiella sp.
TGGATTGGTCGAGGGGGTCAAGGAAGCGGTGGCCGAGCGCATGAAGTATCACTTGTTGCGCGAAAACCGCTTGACGGCGGAGCGCATCGACGAGTTGATGTCATTCCAGCCGCGCGTCGAGAAAGTGATGACCAAGGATGCCAAACTGCGCACCTTCATTACGGCCGATACCGACCGCGAGGATCTCGTTGCGCAGGTTTACGACACCACCTATGGCCTTGTGAAACCCAACGACACCCTTGTGGTGCTCGACGACTCCATTGTTCGCGGCACGACACTGCGCACCAGCATCCTGCGCATTCTCGACCGACTCGGCATGAAGAAGGTCGTGATCGTTTCCTCGGCACCGCAGATCCGTTTCCCGGACTGCTACGGCATCGATATGTCCAAAATGAAAGATTTCGTTGCCTTCGAGGCCGGCGTAGCGCTTCTCCGAGAAACCGGACGCGAAGGCATTCTCGACGAAATCTATGCTGCCTGCAAGGAAGACGAGAAAAAGTCGATGCAGGAGGCGCAAAATCAGGTGACCCATCTGTTTGATCCATTCACGTACGAACAGGTGTCCGGAAAGATTGCCGAGATCCTTACGCCGGTTGGCATGAAGGCCGAGGTGCAGATTATCTACCAGACCGTTGAAGGATTGCACGCCGCCTGCCCGGGCCATAAGGGGGACTGGTATTTTACCGGCAACTATCCCACGCCCGGCGGCCATCGCGTTGCCAATCGCTCTTTTATCAACTTCATGGAAAAGAGCGACGCCCGGGCCTACTAAGCCGTCCGCGGCGAGGAAGGGATGCCGCACCCTACTTCTTTCGAGCCTAGTCTTTGGAATCCGAGTCGGATGCCCGCTGGTTCAGCTTTCGTTCCTTGGCTGTTTTGCGCAGGTTCTGGAAAAAATCCTGCATGACGGCTTTGCAGTCCAATTCCATGAGGCCGGTTTCAACTTCCACGGCATGGTTGAGGTCGGCGTCGTTAAGGATGTTGAATTTGGACACGGCGCCGCCACGAACCGGATCGGTCATGCCCCAGACAACTTTTTTGATGCGGGCCAGCACCAGTGCGCCGGCACACATCGGGCAGGGCTCCTTGGTGACATACATGACCGCGCCGTTAAGCCGCCAGTTTCCGACCGCCTGGGTGGCCTGCGTGATCGCGAGAATCTCCGCATGGGCGGTAGGGTCGTTGAGCGTCTCGGTCTGATTGTGCGCCTTGCCGATGACCTCGTCGTCGAGGACGATAACCGCGCCACAGGGCACTTCGCCTTCGGCGGCGGCGCATTCGGCTTCGCGCAGGGCCATGCGCATGTAGATGATGTCGGGGGAAAAGTTGTCCATGGAATGTTCTATTTCGGGATGATTACTTTGAGTGCGCTGGGAAGCACCTCCACTTCAACCGTTGTTCCCCCTTCAAGGATTTCACCGTCAATCTGAATCGGGGATGCGTTTTCGCGCCGCACTGTCATTTTCTTAAAGTGGCGGTTGGTGACGTGCGAATGTTGGTGGAACGTTTTTTCGATGAAGCGATGCACCTGGCTGAGCACCAGCGGCATGCTGCTTTTCTCGATGGCGACCAGTTCGAGCTCTCCATTATCGGCTTCGGCATCCGGTGCGACGAGAACATCGCTGCCAAACTGGGAGAGGTTGGCGACGGTAAAAATGAGTGGATGCTTGAAATCGAGCTTCTCGCCATCGATTTCCACGTGAAAGGGCTGGGCCTTGTATTCAAGTAGCTGCGTGGCCCCCGCCAACACGTAGGGCACGAGTCCGCGAAACGGAAATTTTTCAAAGGTTTCGACCAGGGCACCATCCCATGCCATGCTGCACGTTACAAAGAAAAGCCGGTCGTTGACCTTGCCGACATCGATGAGGGAGGTGTAGCCGTCGAGCAATGATTGGGCGGCCGCTTCGGGATGGAGCGGGATTTTGAAGTGCCGGGCGAAGCCGTTGCCGCTGCCCGCAGGAATGACGCCAAGCCTGGCCGGGGTGTGAACCAGTACGCTTCCGATGGTGTTGACCATGCCGTCGCCGCCGACCACCAGCACCGTATCGGTTCCGCGGTCGAGCGCTCTCCGCACCTTGTCGGCCCCGTCGCTGGCCGATTGGCTGAACTGGAAGGAGACATCGTGTTCGGGGATGTCCCACACCTTTTCGATTGCCGAAATGTAGCGATAGGGTCCGCCCGTACCCGATTTGGGATTTATCAGTGCCAGTATCTGTTTCATTTTGTTTTGCTACACTCCGCTAATAATGGATTTTGTAGCACAGAACGCTAGGCTTTGGAATCCCGTACATTTATTGATTTATTTGTAAAAGCTTTGCGCAGGAAGCATCCCTTTTCGTACGCTACATGCCATATGCCGATTACCATGAAAAACTTGTTTGTCCACCATTCTTGGAATGTTGCACTGCTTTTGGCAATCACAGCGGTTTGTGCATCCTGCACGCAAATAGGGAACTTTGCCGAAAAACGTGCCGACCACGCGGCGTATGGCAACATTCGCGGTGCACAACGGGCTTCCTTGGGGTATGCCGATGATTTCACCATAGGGGCAACCGGTGGAAATGTGCTGCGCTTGATGCTTGAGATGGATTCCGCCAAGGAAGCGCCGACACTGCTTTCGCTGTCCGACACCCTGGCCATTGCGATTGCCAATAGCCATTCCTACCAGTCCCGCAAAGAGAGCTTGTACATCCAGGCCTTGAACCTAACGCAAACACAGAAAAATTTTAATTGGGATACGAGCTTGTCCCAAATAGAGGCGAGCTCGACCTACAGCCACGATGGGTCGACGTCTGAAACCTTTGGTGACAACGGTGTTGAAGGATCGCTTGGTCTATCGGTCGGCCGCACGCTTTTCTCGGGAGCGAGGGTGACGCTGGGGGTTACGCATGAGATTGTGGATTACTTTACCGATCCGGATACATCTTCGGAGAGCAGTACAGCGTCGTTCAATGTGGTTCAGCCTCTACTGAACGGGTTCGGTCCGCTGGTCAGCAAGGAGCCGTTGCGCCAGGCTGAGCGGGACATGGTGTACGCAGTGCGCGACTTTCGGCGCTACCAGCAGAATTTCGTGATCGATATCACTTCACTCTACTATTCAACCCTGCGGAGCCGCGACCAGCTGATC
>JBNKSB010000281.1:0-7483 GCA_050297095.1 Pontiella sp.
CGCCGATCCCGGTCCGGCCTGCTATGGCCGCGGCGGCCCGCTGACCGTTACGGACGTCAACCTATACCTCGGCCGCATCATTCCCGAGCGCTTTCCCTTTCCGCTCGACCGCAACGCCGTGGAAGCGCGTTTGCAGGAGCTCTGCGAGCAGATTGCCGATTCGCCGCTCGGCAAACGCTACACGCCCGTCGAGCTGGCGGAAGGCTTCCGCCAAATCGCCAATGCCAACATGGTGCGCGCCATCCGCAAGATATCCGTCGCCAAGGGCTACGATCCGGCCGACTACGCCCTCGTCACCTTTGGCGGCGCCGGCGCCCAGCATGCCTGCGAGATTGCCCGCGCGCTGGGCATCCACCGCATCCTGATCCATCCCTTTGCCGGCATCCTCAGTGCCTACGGCATCGGCCTCGCCGATGTGCGCCGCTTTCGCGAACATTCCGTGCTCACAACCTATTCGACGGAAACGCTCGCGGCATTGGAATCCGAGTTTGAAAAAATGGAAACCGCCGCGCGCGACGAAGTCCGGCGCGAGGGCATCAACGAATCCGACATCGCCCCCGCAATCCGCTCGCTCGACATGCGCTACGTCGGCGTCGATAGCATTATCAACGTAACGATTTGTAGGGCGGGAACGGTTGAAAACCTTCCCGCCGTCATCAGCGCTGAGTACGAAAACCTCCATCGCCAGCTCTACGGCTACATTCACGAAAACCGCGACATCGAAATCGTCGCGGCGCGCGTCGAAGTGGTGGGCCGTACGCCGGACCCGATTGAAGCCGTTCAAACATCCGAACCGCGCACGCCGGAACCGGCGGAAACCGTCGCGGCCATCTTTGGTGGGGAACCGCATAAAACCGCCGTTTTTTATCGCGAAGACCTGCGGTCCGGCGACCGGCTGGAAGGGCCGGCGATTGTCTGCGAATCGACTTCGACCATTGTGATCGATCCCGGCTTCTCCGTCGAGATCACCGAACGCGGGGAACTGGTACTTTCCGATCTCGCTGCCACCATGGCCGCACCGACGGTGCAGGTGGACGCAACGCCCGATCCCGTCCAGCTCGAAATTTTCAACAGCCTGTTTGCTTCCATCGCCGAGCAGATGGGGATCACGCTGCAGCAAACCTCCATCTCCACCAACGTCAAGGAGCGACTCGACTTCAGCTGCGCCATCTTTGATTCCGCCGGCGGCCTGGTGGTTAATGCGCCGCATATTCCGGTCCATCTCGGCGCCATGGGCGAAACGGTTAAGCGCATCCTTGCCGACAACCCCGGTATGGCGCCCGGCGATGTCTTTGTCACCAACGATCCGTACCGCGGCGGATCGCACCTGCCGGACGTCACCGTGATCACTCCGGTACATGACGAAACGACCGGCGAGCTGTTGTTCTTCACCGCCAGCCGCGCACACCACGCTGAGATCGGAGGAATCGTACCGGGCAGCATGCCGCCGTTCTCGCGCAACCTTGCCGAGGAAGGCGTGCTCATCCGCAACTTTAAGCTGGTCGACCGCGGCCAATCACGCGAAGAGGCGCTGAAAGAACTGTTGCAGTCCGGTCCGTATCCGACGCGCTCGGTGCACGACAACCTGGCCGATGTTTCGGCACAGGTGGCCGCCAACAACTGCGGTGTCCGGCAACTGCGCCAACTGGTGGAGCGTTATTCACTCAACGTCGTGCAAGCCTACATGGGCCACATCCAGCAGGCGGCTGAAGAAAAGATGCGCCTCGTATTGCGCGCCATGCCTGACGGTGAATATGCCCTGACCGACCACCTCGACTCTGGCGCCGCCATCTGCGCCAGCATCCGGATTGAAGGCGATTCGGCCACGGTCGATTTTTCCGGCACCTCCGCGCCGCTCGGACCCGTGACCGATCCGTCGGCCGATCCCGCCGGCTGCAACCTTAACGCCAACCGCGCCATTACCACCGCCGCCGTGCTCTATGTCTTCCGCTGCCTGATCAACGAAGACATTCCGCTCAACAGCGGTGTGCTGCATCCGGTTGAAATCATCCTGCCCGAATGCCTGCTCAACCCACCGGAGCGCGACAACCCCGCCGACTGCGCCGCCGTCGTGGGCGGCAACGTCGAAACCTCGCAGCGCGTCGTCGATGTGCTGCTCGGGGCCTTGAAGGTCGCCGCCGCCAGCCAGGGCTCTATGAATAATTTGTCTTTTGGAGACGACACGTTTGGATATTACGAAACCATATGCGGCGGAAGCGGCGCCACGCGCGACGCCGACGGCGCCGATGCCGTCCATACGCACATGACCAACACGCGCCTCACCGACGTCGAAGTTCTCGAACGCCGCTATCCCGTCCTTGTCCGCGAATTTTCCATCCGCCGTAGATCCGGCGGGGCAGGGGAGCATCGCGGCGGCGACGGCGTAATCCGTCGCCTCGAATTCCTGCGCCCGCTCAAAGTCTCTATCCTCTCCGAACGCCGCGGCAAATATTCCCCCTTCGGCCTCGAAGGCGGCGCCCCCGGCGGCCCCGGCCAAAACCAGCTCATCCCCGCCGGACAGAGCGTTCCCATCACTCTGCCTGCAAAGATTCAACTTTCATTGGATTCCGGCGATCAGCTTATTATCGAGACACCCGGCGGTGGTGGGTTTGGAAAAGGAGATGGCAGCATATGAAATTAAAGCGCATGCGGCATCGCGTATCCGGAGCGGCTTATTTGGCGGCGGAGGTTTCCGGACGCTGGATGTTGATGGATCAAGGGTCCGCCGGGAACATGCTGGCCCTGCTGGACTATACGTTGGCGGAGTTGGTTGAGACCTTTGAGCTGATGCCCTGCAACGAAGATGAATATGAGGAGCTCCTGCCGTTTCATCCTGTGGCCTACCGGGATTTTATGCTGTATGAACAGCATGCCATTAATGCAGCCCGGGGATTTGTTCGAAAGTACATGCCGCGCCGTTTGCCGATCGTAAATCTGTTCGAGCGGTTGACCGGGCAAGTTTTCCCAAAGCTCAAGCCGGCGGGGCGCTATTATCAGTTTCCGATCTATTACATGGGGAACCACCTCAACTTTATCACCAACAACCAGCCGATCGCCATGCCGGCCTATACACGCGAACTGGATTACGAACTGGAAATTGCGGCGGTCATCGCGAAGCCATTGCAAAACGCCTCGCCCGAGGAGGCCACCGATGCGATCGCCGGATTTGTGATCCTGAACGATTTCAGTGCGCGCGATATACAGTTGGATGAAATGCAGAGCGGTTTTGGTCCGGTTAAATCGAAAAACTTCGGGAATGCCATATCGGCGGTGGTGGTCGGGAAACCCGAACTGCTGGACGTCATCGATGATCTATGTGCGCGTGTGCTAATCAATGACGAGGTGGTGGCGGAAAGTTCCTCCAAGGGCAAGCGGTACTCTTTTCAGGAGGCGATTGCCTACGCCTCTTGGGAAGAAGATCTCCATCCCGGCGAACTCTTTGGGTCGGGAACGTTGCCCATGTGCTCGGGCATTGAGAACGGCCGTATGCTCAAGCGTGGTGATCGGATCACCATGGAAGTCGACGGCATTGGACGATTAAGTAATTTTGTGGAGTGAATGCAACATGCAGATAATCGATCTATCAAAAACGATCCAGTACCAGCCTGGGGATCCGGTCTTCATGAAGGTCAAGATTTCCCACAAGGCGCATGCCCGCTCGAAATGGTTGGTTCGCTTGTTCGGGCTTCCTTTCCGCCTTTTCCCCAAAAAATTTACGGGCTGGGCCGACGACTGCATCAAAAAGATGGGGGTTCATTCAACGACGCATATGGATGCGCCCTGGCACTATGCCCCGACGTGTGACGGCCAGCCGGCTAAAACCATCGATGAGGTTCCGCTGGACTGGTGTTATGGTCCGGGCGTGGTGGTTGATATGAAGCACAAGGACGATTTTGATCCCATCACGGTTGAGGATATTCAGCATTTTCTGGACGAGCAATCAATCGAGCTCCAGCCGGGCATGATTGTGCTGATTAAAACCGGGCGGGATCAATACATGGGAACGAAATCCTTCTTCGAGAAGGGGACGGGCATGTCCGCCGCGGCAACGGAATGGCTCATTCAGCAGGGGATCAAGGTGATGGGTATCGATCAGTGGGGCTGGGATCTTCCTCTTCCGCACCTGATTCGCGAGGCGAAAAAAACGGACAATCCGGACTTGTTCTGGGAGGCCCATTTAGTGGGTGTGGACCATGAATATTGCCACATGGAGCAGCTCACGAACCTGGATGCGCTACCGTATTCCGGCTTTACCGTGGCCGCCTTTCCCCTGAAGATAAAAGGCGGATCCGCCGCACCCGCCCGTGTGGTCGCGATGCTCGATTTCTGAGCCCGTTACCGTTATTGATAAAGGTGATTCGAAATCGTAATGTGTCGGGATACAATGTCGGTGATTTGGCCGGCAGCAATCACAAGGGGAAACAGAATGAAATACTCAGCAATCGTTTTGCTGGCAGGGCTGGCGCTTTCAGGATGCATGTCTAAAAACAGCAGTTCCGATATAGCCATGTTCGGGGCTCCGCTTTCGGGAAATGCCGCCCTGAACGTTGCGGCGGACGAAGTGCAGTCGGACCGGATGCTCATCTGGCGGGGGGCCATTACGCTGGAAGTCGCCGGTGTGGCTGAAACCCAGGAGGATGTAACGGCATGTGCCAAGGCGGTGGGAGGCTATGTGGAGTCCAGCCACCAGCGGAAATATCAGGATCGGCCCTCCGTGACGTTGACCCTGCGTGTTCCATCGGAAAAGCTTCAGCAGGTCGTGGGCAGCCTTGAGGGCATGGGTGAGGTCATTGCCAAGAGCCTGTCTTCGGAGGATGTCACGGAACGCTATATCGACACCCAGGCCCGTCTGGAAACCAAGATCAAACTGCGGGATCGGCTTCAGGCATTGCTTGAGAAGGCAGCAGATGTAAAGGATATCCTGGCGATAGAGAAGGAACTGACCCGGCTGCAGGGTGATATCGATTCGATGACGGCCCGGCTGAAGTCCATGAAGGGCCAGGTGGACTACGCATCGCTGGAGGTGACGCTCAATGCACAAAAGCAGGAACAGGTGCTTGGTCCGCTGGGATATGTCTTCAAGGGAACCGCCTGGGTCGTAAAGAAGCTGTTCATCTGGAAGGATGAGTCGTATGTAGAGGATCCTCCGGAGGTGGGGCCGATTCCTGTGATGATGGATCGTATACCCGAACAGGTTAGCGAGTGCTCCGGCCCGGAAGTGCGGGTCGTATACCCCGGAGAATCCCTCGAAGACATCGCCCGACAATACGGGGTGACGGAGGAGGATATTCGCGAACTGAACGGTTTGGGTGATGCCAAGGTGTTTCCCGGTCAGAAACTGGTGATTCCTTTCGTGGAGTAGACCGACAGAGGATGCGTGTAGGGGATTTTCCTGCAATCAATTATCTGCGCGAGACGTGCTGAAATTCCGGATGATCCCTATGCTTTCACCGATTTTATATAGATCGATGGGCGCTGGAATGGAGGGCGTTGCTTCGTCGGCGCAAGTCAATGAAAAAGGTTCACCACAGAGGGCACTGAGACACGAAGTGAGGCCGGAGCAGAGCGACGGCAGCGAAGCGGGGCAACCACGGAGGAGGGGCCGTCTTCGTTTCAAAACCGATTGATCCTCATGCGTGTGGGGGATATCCCCTGCATGCCATTTCTCCCGCTCGTCCACCGTCTTGTTCGCCATAGCCTTGGCGGAGGCGGAATCTTTAAGCGAAGGTGGGAGTTGCTTTGCCTCACTTTCATGAGGCAGATAAAGTCTCAACACTTTGTGGGTTGTTTGATCATGGGGAGAGCGCGGTGTTAATGGAAGCTGTGGAAATATTGCCGCAAACCCTGTAATTTCCGCCGACAAACCGGTAAGTATTCAGTGTGAACACTGATATTTCCAATGAATACAACGCAACTTCCTCCGGCGAAGAAGATATTTTCGTCACCACCCGCTGGACAATGGTGCTGGCGGCGGCCGAGCAATCCTCCCCGCAGGCGGAACGCGCCTTGGAGGGAATCTGCACAATCTATTGGTTTCCACTCTATGCCTACATCCGTCGGCGCGGTCATTCGCCCGAGGATGCGGAAGACCTCACGCAGGAATTCTTCCGGCAACTGCTTGAAAAGAACTGGATCGCGGATGCGGATCGTGAAAAGGGCAAATTGCGTGCCTTCCTGATTACGGCCCTGAAGCATTTCATGACCAGCGAATGGCGCAAGGCGACCGCGCAAAAGCGCGGAGGCGGACAGGTTCATCTTTCCATCGACACCCAGATGGCGGAGGGCCGTTATGCCGCTGCAACCAACTCCCCCAGCATCGAAGCCGAAGCCCTGTTTGATCATCAGTGGGCGCTCACCCTGTTGGAGTTGACGGTGCAGCGATTGAAGAATGAATACCGTGATGCAGGCAAGTCCGATGAATTCGCGGCCTTGAAGGACGGCTTGTTCCTGTCACACCAGAGCGTGGACTATCCCGCCCTGGCTCTACGGCTGGGCAAAACCGAGAATGCGCTGCGTGTAATGGTTCATCGCTTGCGCAAGCGCTTCCGCGAACTCTACCGTACCGAAGTCGCCCAAACCCTCCCGCCCGGCGCCGACCTTGATGAGGAGATGCGCCACCTCGCCGAAAGCCTCTCCAGCAGATAATGTCTTTTAACCGGATCACAGGAGTCCATGGATACTTGATTCCTATCCTGTACATCCGGTTGATCCTGTCTAAAATTTGCCTGTTTTTGTAATAAGTCGGTTTTGCCCGCGCAGTAGATAGTATGAATACTTCACCCAACAAATCATGTCCGCAATGTGGCGGCCCGCTTCCGGATGGTTCACTTGAGGGCATTTGCCCCAAATGCCTGATGCAAATGAATCTTGCCGGTCCGACGCAAATGGAGAACGAGACCGGGGGAAAGATCAAAAAGCCACTAGCGCCAACCATCGAAGAACTGGCACCGCATTTCCCGCAGCTCGAAATCCTGGAATTCATCGGTCAGGGCGGCATGGGCGCCGTCTACAAAGCCCGCCAGAAGGAACTGGACCGCATCGTCGCCCTCAAGATTCTCCCGCAGGAGATCGGCGAAACTCCCGGCTTTTCCGAGCGGTTCACCCGCGAAGCCCGCGCCCTCGCCAAACTCAACCATCCCGGCATTGTAACTATCCATGAGTTCGGCAAGACCGACGGGCTTTTCTTTTTCCTGATGGAATATGTCGACGGCCTCAATCTGCGGGGCCTCCTCCACGGTGGCCGCATCTCTGCCCGTGAGGCACTGGCTATCGTGCCGCAAATCTGCGATGCCCTCCAGTATGCCCACGACCACGGCATCGTCCACCGCGACATCAAACCCGAAAACATTCTCCTCGACCGCCTCGGGCACGTAAAGGTTGCCGACTTCGGCCTCGCGAAAATCGTGGAAGGTAGGGACGGCTGTCCCAGCCGTCCTTCGGAGGACAAGGAACACGTCGGCGAAGAAAACCTCACCGAAGCCGG
>JBNKSB010000282.1:0-4702 GCA_050297095.1 Pontiella sp.
CAGTGCGATCGGGGCAAATTCGCGCGGGGAATAGGCGGTGTCGCGATAGAATCCGGTACGGGCCGAGGTCGCGGCCACGACCGTGCAGTCGGCGATGGCTTCTTCCAGCGAAGCGAATTCCTTGCGGGCCTCCAGCTGTGCGCGGGCGTTGCAGGAAAACTTGCGGGCTTCATCCATGTCCATGTCCGGCCGCGGGTCAACCACGGCCAGGTCGGTGATGCCGTTGTTGTTCATCGCCCGGCAAATGGAACCCAGGTTCCCTCCGAACAGCGGATTGACCAATACAATGCGGATATTTTCCAAGATATTGATGTGTTTTTGTTCTGTCATAGTGATTGGTGTCGCAAATATGAGGGGGAGAGTGGGGGATGGGGCGAGGGGGTGTCCATATTTTTTTGAGTGGGAGACAGGGTGATGGGGTGAGCGGGAGAGTGGGGGATTAATTGATGAGCCAGTTGTCCGCTCCATCGATCATCCGCACGAGCTGGCCCATAATACGGTCATATTCTTCGTCCAAGCGTTTGAAGGTTTCTTCGTCGATGTATCCACATAGATTAACGAATTCCAGCCAGACCTGCGTTTCGCAGGCCTCGGTCTCGGAGTCCGAGAGCTTTGCAATGAATGCCGCCTTGTAGCGACGTTTTCGCCAAGCTTCCGAGATGTTGGCGCAAACGGAACGTGATGAACGTCTAATCTGGTCTGTAAGTGAATATTTCTCTTCAGCTGGAAATGATTTGGTGATTTCAAAAATCTCCATAGCTGCGGTTCGGGCATTCGTGTAGACATTCAATTCTCGATGATTCTTAATTCGTTCACCCATGTTTGTCCTTTCAGGTTTTCACCCTCCTCGCCCGATCACCCACTCTTCCCCTCACGAGATAAAGCTTCGCAGAAGCTTTATCTCCTCCGCCCAGATGGTTTCATCGATGGTTTCGAGGATGAGCGGCATGTCGTCGAAACGCGTATCGTTCATGATGTATTTGAAGACTTCCAGTCCGAGTACACCCTGTCCGAGGCTGTGGTGGCGGTCGACGCGGCTGCCGAGCCCCTTCTTGGAATCATTGAGATGCATTCCGCGCAGGTAGCCGAAGCCGACGACCTGTTCAAACTCCTCAAAGACGGCCGCGCACGATTCGGCGGTCTGGAGATCGTAGCCGGCGGCAAAGCTGTGGCAGGTGTCGAGGCAGACGCCGACGCGTTTCTTGTCTTCGACCTGGTCAATGATTTCGGCGAGGTGCTCGAAGCGGAATCCGAGATTGGATCCCTGGCCGGCGGTGTTCTCGATGACGGCGGTAATGCCTGATGTTTTGTCGAGCGTGATATTGATTGACTCGGCGATGGTGGCGAGGCATTCGGATTCGGACACCAGTTTGAGGTGGCTACCGGGGTGGAAGTTGAGCCGGTCGAGTCCGAGCTGTTCGCAACGTTGCATTTCGTCAAGGAAGGCCGCGCGTGATTTTTCCAGCTTTTCTGCTTCCGGATGGCCGAGGTTGATGAGGTAGCTGTCGTGGGGGAGGATGCTCTCGGGGCCGAAGCCGTGTTCGGCGCAGTTTTGTCTGAAGGTGTCGATGCTTTCAGTCGTCAACGGCTTGGCTACCCACTGCCGCTGGTTCTTGGTGAAGAGGGCAAAGGCATTAGCTCCGATTTCCGCAGCATTCAACGGCGCGTTTTGCACGCCGCCACTTGCGCTGACATGGGCTCCAATATATTTCATCTCAAAGGATCTCCGTAAAAACTGGTCGGTCATAGAAGCATAATCGTCCACGGGATTAAACCCGCAAATTCGGATGAGTGCATAAATCAGTAATATTGGGAATATGGAGTAAAGTGTGCGTTTTATAGGTTTTCATTTGGGGTAAAATTCCGTATTTTTTCGCTAAATAGCGATTCGAGGTACCTTGCGATGTGCTGAATTTCGGGTTGAGCCGATGAAATGCAGGAATCATGATCGTTCTGAACATGTTTTTTGACATTTTTTATTGAGTACCGGTTCGGTCATATTTACTCTGCGCGTACCTTTAAAGAAAGAAGATGAGTTATGGATACAAGTAAGACAACGGGTGACAATGTGGATTTTGAGAAACAGGACTGGCTGGATGCCTTGGATGAAATGCTCGAGACCGAAGGTGCGGAACGTGTAAAGGATATCCTGCACGACTTACAGGTGGAAGCGCACCGAAAAGGGGTTCGGCTGCCGTTTTCAGCCAACACGCCCTATATTAATACGATCCCACTCGAAGACCAGCCTGCCTATCCCGGCGACCGCGAAATGGAACGCCGCATCAAGAGTCTGATCCGCTGGAACGCCATGGCCATGGTGGTGCGAGCGAACCGCGAAGAGGACGGCATCGGCGGACATATTTCAAGCTACCAGTCCATCGCCACGCTTTATGAAGTGGGCTTCAATCACTTTTTCCGAGGTCGTACCGAAGAACATCCGGGCGATCTGGTCTATTTTCAGGGTCACTCCTCGCCGGGGGTTTATGCGCGTGCCTATCTTGAGGGACGCCTAACCGACGAGCACCTGACCAACTTCCGGCACGAGTTGCACGATACGCCCGGCCTGTCGTCCTATCCGCATCCATGGCTGATGCCCGATTTCTGGCAGTTCCCGACCGTATCCATGGGCCTCGGGCCGATCACCGCGATCTATCACGCCCGTTTTGTTAAGTATCTAGAGGATAGAGGTTTTCGCAAGCCGAGCGGGCAGCGTGTGTGGGCATTCCTCGGCGACGGGGAAACCGACGAGCCCGAATCGCTCGGGGCCATCAAGCTTGCCGCCCGCGAAAAGCTCGACAACCTGACCTTTGTGATCAACTGCAACCTGCAGCGGCTCGACGGTCCGGTCAGCGGCAACAGCAAGATTATCCAGGAGCTGGAAGCCTCCTTCCGCGGCGCCGGCTGGAATGTGATCAAAGTGATCTGGGGCGACAGCTGGGATCCGTTGCTGGAGAAGGATGAAGACGGTGTACTGGTTAAGCGCATGGGCGAGGTGGTCGACGGTCAATACCAGAAATACACAGTCGAGGACGCTCAGTATGTTCGCGAACATTTCTTCGGTACGGACCCGAAACTGATCAAGCTGGCCGAGCATCTTTCCGATTCCGAGATCAAGCGTATGCGCCGCGGCGGCCACGATCCGGTCAAGGTATATGCCGCCTATAAACAGGCCATGGAAACCAAGGGACGGCCTACCGTGATTCTCGCCAAGACCGTTAAGGGCTACGGCCTTGGTCGCGCCGGCGAAGGGCAGAACATTACTCACTCCCAGAAAAAGATGGATGAAGAGACATTGCGGGCGTTCCGTAACCGGTTTGCTATTCCGATTTCCGATGAGGATATTGACAAGGTGCCGTTTTACAAGCCGGCGGAAGACAGCCCGGAGATGCAGTACCTGAAGGCGCGTCGCAATGCGCTGGGAGGCCACGTGCCATCGCGGATCACCGACTACACGCCGGTGGAAATGCCGGCGGACAAGATTTTTCAGGAGTTCGACGGCGGCTCTGATCGACCGGTCTCCACCACGATGGTCTTTGTGCGCATCCTCAGCAAGATGCTTTCGGACAAGAATATCGGGAAGCTGATCGTTCCGATTATTCCTGACGAAGCACGTACCTTTGGTATGGACGCGCTATTCCGCCAGGTCGGCATCTACGCCCACTCCGGCCAGCTCTACGAACCGGTCGATGCCGACAACCTGCTTTACTACAAGGAGGCCAAGGACGGACAGATTCTCGAAGAGGGGATTACTGAAGCCGGTGCGTTCTCCTCGTTCGTGGCAGCGGGCGCGGCTTATGCCAACCACGGCATCAACATGATCCCGTTCTACACCTACTATTCCATGTTCGGCTTCCAGCGCATCGGTGACTCCGCCTGGTTGGCAGGCGACTCGCGCTGCAAGGGCTTCCTGATGGGGGCCACCGCCGGACGTACGACGCTGAATGGGGAGGGGTTGCAGCATCAGGACGGCCATGCACTGGTTCTTGCCCTGACCATTCCAAACGTGGTGGCCTACGATCCGGCCTATGCCTACGAGCTTGCAGTCATTATCAAGGACGGCATCCGCCGCATGTATGTCGATAACGAACAGATCTTCTACTACATCACCCTGATGAACGATAATTATGAGCAGCCCGCGAAACCGGAAGGAGCCGATGAAGGCATTCTGAAGGGAATGTACAAACTACGTTCATCCGACAAGGCGCAGGCACAGATCCTTGGTAGCGGGGCGATTCTTCCGCAGGCGGTCAAGGCCGCCGAGATGCTTGAGGAAAAGTATGGCGTTAAAACCAACGTCTGGTCAGTGACGAGCTACAAGAACCTGATCAACGATGCGCTCGATTGCGAACGTGAGGTCAAACGCAACGGTAAGGAAGCCAAGGCCTACGTTACCCAGTGTCTCGAAAACGAGGCCGGTCCGGTGGTGGCGACCTCCGACTATATGAAGCTGCTGCCGTTCTCGCTCGGCAAATATATCCCGAATGAACTGGTTTCGTTGGGAACCGACGGTTTTGGTCGAAGCGATGGCCGCGAAGCGTTGCGCAGCCACTTTGAGGTGGATCATTATTCCGTGGTGTGGGCCGTGCTTTCCTCTCTGGCACGCACCGGCGAATTTGATAAGAAAAAACTGGAAAAGGCCCGCAAGGAACTGGGCATCGATGTCAACAAACCCAATCCGCTAGGAGAATAGAACCATGGCTCT
>JBNKSB010000283.1:0-10046 GCA_050297095.1 Pontiella sp.
CCTCTCCTTCGCCAAATGGACCTTGCCGCCACAACAGAACTGGCCGGGCGATGCCCTGCCGAAATTCATCACCGCCAACGACGCCGCCCAGACACGCGGCTATCCGGCGCTGACCGACAAAGCCGGCGGCGTTGGGCGAAGCGTGTTTCTCAGCCCGGTCGACGCTGAATATTCCCACCGCGCCGGTCTGGCGAGACTCTTCCGCATCCAGCAGGCCGATCAGGTAAAGTATGTTGAAAAGCGTCCTCCATTAACTCCGACACTCCAATTAACCCTGTCAGCCATCGATGGAGACTTCCTTGTCGATCTGGTGAATGCCGCGATAGTGGAGGCGCTGACCAACGACGGACGTATCGAAATCCGCGATGCGGAAACCTTCGCCGGGCGGGCGACGGAAGCCCGAGCCATCCTCTATGAAACCACCTCGACCTTGGCTTCGGCCTTAGGCAACCTAATCGAGCAGCGTGAAAAGATCATGGAGAGCATGGGTCAACTCAATTGCGATTTTGATATCGTTCATGATCTGGAAATGCAGTTGGCCTTTCTACTGCGTCCGGGCTTCCTGCAAATACAGGATCTCTTCAGCCGTTACCCTCGCTACTTCAAAGCCATGCAATTGCGTATCCAGCGTATCCGCAGTAATCCGCAGGCGGATCTGCGAAAGATGGAAGAGGTCGTTCCGTTTCAGCTCCAGCTGAGCGAAGGATTTCTGGAGTGCGAAAACATAGCACACGCCTACGAGCTGCTGGAGTTTGCCATGCTGCTCGAAGAATTCCGGGTCAACCGGTTCGTCCCCGAAATCAAAACGCCCGTAAAGGTGTCAGCCCAGCGCCTGAAAGAAACATGGGCAAAAATGCATTCCATTTGACATCTGCTTAAATTAGCCGGAAAATCGGGGCAATTTAAACAAAGGATGTTTCATGCTATCGGCGGTTATATTTGATTTTGACGGTATTATTGTGGACAGTGAGCCCCTTCATTTCCGCGCATTCAACGAGGTGATTGCCACACAGGAAATGGCCATTTCGTGGGAGGAATATTGCAAAACCTACATTGGGTACGATGACCGCGACGCCTTCCATGCAATATACAAGGCCGCTGGACGCTCACTTCTCCCTGAAGAGCTGACCGCATTGATTGACCAAAAGGCGCAGGTCCTGCAACGCTATATTGAGAAGGGCGAAGCCTTGCCACTGCCCGGTGCTATTGAGTTGATCCAAAGCATTCCCGTCCGCCTGCCCGTTGCCCTGTGCAGCGGCGCGTTGCGAAGCGACATCGAACCGATTCTGGACCAACTGGGCATCGCCGATGCGTTCAGCGTGGTTGTCACGGCAGAGGATACCGATAAGAGCAAACCCGATCCGGCTCCTTATTTGCTGGCCTTGGAAAAACTCGAAATCAACGATCCCGCTTCGGTCATCGCCATCGAAGACACTCCGGCCGGCATTATTTCGGCCAAGGGAGCTGGACTCAAGGTCCTCGCCGTCACCAACAGCTACGACCGCGATTATCTGCTCGAAGCCGACGCCGTTACCGCCTCGCTCGAAGCGGTCAACCGGCTGACACTCGAAGATGTGGTGATGTAAAAAAAGCTCCCGGAAAGGGAGCTGTTCTACTGAATGGAAAAGGCGTTACATGACGCCGCTGATGTAGCTCTCTAGATTCTTGATCTTGAAATCCTTTTCCACGATCAGGTATTTGACTACATCACCGATGGAAACGATTCCGCTCAACTGATTGTCCCGAAGAACCGGGAGATGACGAATTCGTTTGTCAGTCATAAGCTTCATGCAGTGATCCAGCGAGGTCTCGGGAGTAATGGTTGTAAGGTTCGTTGACATGATTTCCGCCACCTTTACATCCTCAAGTTTCTTACCTTCCAAAATGACTTTGCGAATCACATCGCGTTCAGAGACAATTCCCACGACATTGCCTCCGTCCATGACGACCGACGTACCCACATAGCTTTTTTCCATGCTGTTAATTGCCTCAGCAACGGTCTGATCAGGTTTTACCGTCAACACATCGTGTCCCTTCGAGTCCAATAGATTTGACACAGCCCCCATGAATTGCCTCCTTAGCGTTTGCATTGTTATACATCCGAGCTAGACCCAACCATTATAGTCATCATTCGCGACAGCGCAAGCCTGTCGCGAAAATTAGATCATATTCAAAAACCTTCCCGGACTTCCCTTCATGAAGAAACAGTCTAAAATGGATTTATGCATGAACTGTCGCTAGCGCTGGAGATGGTTGAGCAGATTGTATCGGCTGCCACGGAGAACAACGCCATTCGCGTCGAACGCGTGGTGGTGGTGATCGGCGCCTATTCGGGAGTGGAACGGGAAGCCTTTGAACTGGCATTTCCCTTTGCTGCGGAAAATACCATGGCCGAAGGGGCCGACCTCCAGATCGAAGATGTTCCGGCCGCTGCCGTTTGCAACCACTGCCACGCGGAGTTCACCCCCACTCCGGCACACCTGGTCTGCGAAACATGCGGTTCGGAAAAAGTCGTGCTACGCGGTGGACGCGAATTCCTAATTCGATCGATCGACCTTGAAGTGCCTTAGTCACACCAGCTGAATCGTTTTGTCTGCGACCAGCTTGCCGTCCAGCCACGTTATCAATCGCCAAGCACCGCGCTTGTCTTCAACCGGCGCCCATACCGTGTCGCCCAGGAAAAAACGAAAATCGTTGGTTTTAACATACAGCCCGCCCGTAAAGGCCGGAGCCAGATTTCCCGAGGAATCCTTGAAGGGCGGGTGTTCTATGCGAAAATCGATTTTGCTGTTACGTGCATTGCGGATGCGGAGGATGTAGCCGAATTCGACATCGAGCACCGCTTCCACTTCGTGGGTGATCTTAACGAGTTCGGGCAGCTCTTTGCTGTCACGGTCCCACCCCTCGTACAGACCGTAACTGTGCATCTCAACCTCTGGCTTCCTACGTGCCATGTTTATACCTTCCGGAACGAGCAACGCCCGATTTGCTTGTGCGAAAAAATCAGTTCAAAATCGGTTCTCTCCTCGTCATCAGGCCGGAAGGCCTCGATTTCCTCAAAGCGCGCATCCGCCTGGAGCAAGGCATGGATTTCCTCGAAATAGGGCAAATGGTCGGTTGCAACATGTAGACATCCCTCCGGTTCCAAGGTCCGATGAAGGGCATCCATGAAACGTGGGTTGAACAGTCGATTGTCCTCGTGCCGCGTCTTTGGCCACGGGTCGGGGAAAAAGAAATAGTAGTTGGCTACATAGGATTCAGGCATCATGTGGTTGATCGCATAATAGCCTTCCATTCGGAATACGCGCACGTTCTCGCGTCCCGCCCGCTCGCATCGTCGTCCGCTGCTGTTGATACGAATCAACTGGCGTTCGATTCCCAGAAAGTTGGTTTCTGGATACTTGCCGGAACGGGCCACCAGAAAGCGTCCCTTGCCCGAACCAATATCCACTTCCAGCGGATGCTCCGGATGCGGGAATGCAGCCTTGAAGTCGTAGGGATCAAGCCAGTTCTCGGGGATAACTCTCAGTGTTGTCTTTTTTTTCCTAGCCATGGGGCGCATAGTCTTTGCGGTTAAACAAAGAAAGGGCAAGCAAATCCAGATGGGAATCTCCGATAGAGACTATATGCGCGAGCCTCGGGAGCAGAAGGATACTACGAAGCCGCGAGCACGCATCCAGAAAGCCCAAAACAAACCGTCCCTCATCAAGCGGTTCCGTTTCTGGCTCTGGAACCTAATCCACAAAGGGTAAATCCTGATTCCGACGCACTTGACAGCGCACACCAGGAAAACAATATTTTATATTCTTCATGTAGAACACAACACCAAGGAGTTCAGAATGAAAAAAAGCCTTATACTGCTAGCAGGAATTATGCTGGCAATATCCTCCGCCCAGGCCCGGCTTGGGGAAACTGTCGACGAATGCCAAACCCGCTACGGTGAGCCGAAACGCATTGCGCTCAATGACAACAAGACCGGCATAGCCACCTACGGGAAGAACGACCTTGTAATCACCATCCACTTTCTTAACGGAAAGGCCGATCTCATACGCTACAGTCAGGGACAAGTCACGACGATCGATCTCGACCTGGCAAAATACCTGTTGAAGAAGAATGGCCGGGACAAGGAATGGGAACAGCTAACCAAAACGCAAATCGTCCTGCAGGACATTCAGGATCTAAACGCCCAGCACCCGCGAGTCGAACTCGTCGATCCCATTCAGTGGAAATCCATGGACGGACTGCTAAGCGCCAGCTTCTCCGTGGGAAAAGGCACTTTCGAAGTTCGCGCCAACACCTACGGGGAAAAGGTCCGACAAGGACTCTAATGCGCGGATGCCCCCACGAAACACCGGCCAGAAGGCCGGTTCTGTTCGTCATGGAAAAGGTTGTGAAAAAGTTATCCAACAACCCTTGACGAGACCATATGTGCCCGCTACCTTATGCGCTCGTTTGAACCAAAAACGACTGCGGGCGTAGTTCAATGGTAGAACCCCAGCCTTCCAAGCTGGTTACGACAGTTCGAATCTGTTCGCCCGCTCCATTTTCCAAGGGCTGAAACATTGGTTTCAGCCCTTTTTATTTGCTAAAAAGCCGCATGCCTAAACAACGACTAGACCAACTCCTTGTATCCCGCGGATTTGCCGAGAGCCGAGAGCAGGCCCAGCGCCTGATCCGCGCCGGAAAAGTTCGTGTAAACAACCAACCCGCCGGCAAACCCGGACACCAGTATCCCGAGGATGTGGAACTTTTTGTGAAGGAACCGGAAAAATATGTCAGTCGCGGCGGACTCAAGATTGAAGGGGCATGGAAACATTTCCAATTTGACCTGCAAGATGCTGTCTGCCTCGACATCGGTTCCTCAACGGGCGGCTTTACCGACTTCATGCTCCAGCACGGTGCAACCCGGGTTTATGCCGTCGACTGCGGCACCAACCAGTTGCACTATAAGCTGCGCGAGGATCCCCGGGTGGTGGTGATGGAAAATACCAATGCCCGCTACCTCACCGACACTGACATTCCGGAAAAGGCCGACTTCTGCAGCATCGACACCTCTTTCATTTCCCTTACCACCATTCTCCCCCCCTTGAAAAACCTGATCAGACCGGGCGGCCACATTGTATCGTTGATCAAACCGCAGTTCGAGGCGGGCAAGGATCAGGTTGGAAAAGGCGGCGTGGTTCGCGATCCGGCCGTACACGAAGAGGTAATTGAAAAGGTGAAGCGGTTCGGCACGGAGGAGTTGGGCTTCCAATGGCTGGGCCTGTGCGACTCCCCCATCAAGGGTCCCGCCGGCAACATTGAATTCCTTGCCTACTGGCAGGTTTGATCAGCCTACCGGCTCAACCTGTTCCGGAGTCGGCTCGGAGGGCGCCGGCTCGTTCGTAGAGGAGGTTTCGACTTGTTGCTCCGTAGCGGACGGGCGAGTCACCGCATTGGTTCCAGACATGGCGTTGGTATCGGTGGCCGACGACGGGGCCTCGGTTTCAAAACTGGCAACAACCTCCATCGCAGACGGCTTCATTGCACCGAGTCCACTCGGCACGGAAGAATGCACCTTCGAGTCGGGATGCTCTCCAACCAGCTTAAGAAAGGGTTCATAGGCCCACGGCGCCAGCCGGGCAATGGTCGAAGCCTTGACATCCACTGCGCCACCGATGACCAGCAATTCGAAAGCAACCACCAAAACAAACACGACGGCCGTCACGATTGATATGGGAACTATTCTACGGGACTCCCTGTTTTTCATAGCGCAATAACCTATCGACGGATAGACCGGTTGCATAGACTAAAACCGGGTTAATCCACAATCATTTCACCCTTCATCCTTGACCGGTTTCGTACCCTGCGGCATTCTCGCCGGTCTTATGAAAGCAAACGACTATCATGTAACAATGGACGCCCTTGTCAGCCTCTGCAAGCGGCGTGGTTTTATTTTCCAAACTTCGGAAATCTACGGCGGAATCAACGGCTTCTGGGATTACGGCCCACTTGGTGTCGAACTGAAGCGCAACATCAAATCCTGCTGGTGGAAATCCATGACCCAGCTCCGCGAGGACATCGTCGGTCTCGACAGCTCGATCATCATGCATCCGCGGGTATGGGAAGCCTCCGGCCATGTCGGCAACTTCAAGGATCCGATGCTCGACTGCCGGGAAACAAAGGGCCGCTACCGCGCCGACCAGATCTTCGTGCTCAAGCATAAGTCGGACGACAACGCCCTCATGTTCGCCTTCCATGAAGGCGCTCCGGCTCCTGCCGAAAAAAAGGTTCAGAAGCTCGCCAAGGGAGATATCGCCGACTACGAATCCGTGGCCCTGCTAGACCTGCCACTAGACCACTACGATAAGTTGGTCGGCCCCGACACCAACACAGCCGGCACCCTCACCGAACCACGCGCCTTCAACCTCATGTTCAAAACCTACGTGGGTCCGGTTGAGGAAAGCTCGAATATTGCGTACCTACGCCCGGAAACGGCCCAAGGCATCTTTGCCCAGTTTGGCAACGTCTGCTCCACCGTACGCAACAAGATCCCCTTCGGCATCGCGCAGATCGGCAAGGCGTTCCGCAACGAGATCAACCCGCGCAACTACACCTTCCGTTCGCGCGAGTTCGAACAGATGGAGCTCGAATATTTCATCAAACCCGGCACAGATGCAGATCAGCATGAATACTGGGTGGCAGAACGACTGAAGTGGTACGCGAAGGTCGGACTCCCCGAAGGCCGTATGCACCGCGATATCCATGAAGGCGACGCATTGGCCCACTACGCCAGCGCCTGTACCGATATCATGTACGACTTCCCTTTCGGCACGCAGGAACTCGAAGGTATCGCCGCCCGTGGCAACTTCGACCTGACCCAGCATCAAAACACCTCCGGCAAGAAGCTCGAATACCGCGATCTGGATACGAATGAAACCTTCATTCCGCATGTGATCGAGCCGTCCGCCGGCGTTGACCGCATCGCCCTCGCCCTGCTCTGCGAAGCCTATCGCGAAGAGTGGATATCGAAAGAGACCGGCGAGGTCGTTACAGCAGAAGTGGATGCCAAGCGAGCTCCTGAAGGCTACGAAGCCCGCACCGTCCTGCGTTTTGCCCCATGCATCGCCCCGTACAAGGTGGCCGTCCTTCCGCTGGTGAAGAACAAGGAACCGTTGGTTGAAAAGGCCCGAGAGGTGTACGAGCAACTTTCCAAGCGCTGGAAGGTTTTCTACGACCAGACCGGCGCCGTAGGCCGACGCTATCGCAGACAGGACGAAATCGGCACGCCGCTGTGTGTCACGGTTGACTTTGAAACCATCGAAGAAGACAACTGCGTCACCGTCCGCGACCGCGATAGCATGGAACAGGTACGCCTCCCGATCGGCGAGTTGGAAGCCTATATTTCCAACATCGTTGATTTCTAATCGCAACGCATACCAAAGCGTTCCGCGCCCATCCAAGCCCACCTCCTATCAAGGCGGGCTTTTCTTGTTTTGGACCTCCGCGAATCTCGGACTGCCCTCATCATCTCATTTCCCAACGAACCTCCGGACAATGAGCACACCGATCCCGGACAAAGCAATCAATCCACTGACGGCCGGTTCGGGGATCACTTCAAGATCGATGCCGTCAAATCCCATGCTTCCCGAAACACTGTAAAATTCGACCACAGTGTCGGATGGAACCGTTAGCGGGGTACTGAAGGTATAGAGGTCACTTGTTCCGTTGGAGAGGTCGCGGTGCGCTATAACAATAGGATCGCTATCGCCTACTTTCATTCCGAACACTTCTCCATCGGCAAACAGATTGAGGTCCAGAAAATTGATTTGAATGTCCCGGTCGAATGAAACAAACATGGTTTCACCAACATCGAATGCCCGATAATCCTCCCCTGCGAGGTTGGAGTTGATGCCAAAGTAACCGCTATTTGCATTGAGGGCATGGTTCGGGTCGTCGGTTCGCGCACGAATCTCCAGTTCCGCTATTTCAACAACATGATTCGTCGCCCACTGATTGGAAACATCCTCGAACAACTCCCCGGTTGTGGTTCCGGTTCCACCCTCCAACACCAGCATATCGGCCAGCGCACAGTTTGAGCCGGACAAAACCCCTAAAAGCAAAATAACTAAACACTTACATTTCATAATACCCCCCCTACTCCGGTAGAATTCGATAAAAGGACGCGACATTGGTCGTTGCAATCGCCCAGTTGGTGGACGTTGAAAACGAGGTGGCAACAGTCTGCCATCCATTGGAGTCTGTCAGACTCCCAATGTGCTGCAGCACATGATTGGTTGGTGTCACTCCATCAAGGTTTATGTCAACCGTTGCAACGTCATTGGAGTAGACCATGGAAAGAGTGGGCAGAACCTCCAAATCAATTCCATCCATTCCTACGACGCTTTCACCCAGCGAACTAAACCTGATATCCGTGTTCGCCAGCACTACTATATCGGCATCAAAATAACCGCTGGTCTTGTTGCTAAGGCCATCGTATACGATTTCAGTACCAGCCCGACCAGGCACGTCGATCAAAAAGCCTTCTCCGTCACTTAAGCGATTGAAATCTATCCTGCGTATCCGCACGCGGTTGCTAAAGGAAAGCACAAGAATTTCTCCCGCATCAAATGCATCCGCCGTGTCACTGGAACCATCGGAATTGATCCCCAGGCTCGAGCTATTGGCATTGATTTGCTGATTGGTGCTCCCGGAATGAGCACGGATCATCAGACCATCAATCTCCACCACATTGGTTGTAACTTCAACGGGGCCAACTCCATCCAGCAGATTCCCGGTTGTTGTCTCGTCAATACCTGTTTTAAGCACAATCTCCTGCCCTTTTGTGCTCCCGAGCAGGAATAGTGATGCCCACATCATGATACGCAATACCTTCATGCACCTCTCCTTTCCTTGCTAGATCTGACAAAATACTTTCATCACAATAGACTCATCTTGAACCCAAAATAAATGTATATCTTTCCTGTTTTATAGCATTTTATGCTATCTTTAATTTCTTATTTTTGCAGAACAAATCACCCGTACCCGAGAAGCATTTGTAGAAAGGAGGGGTCGCAACATCTCGAGATTGGCCGTGTAACACACTCCAACCACGTTCACGTCCCTTTTCATGGGAGGAGATATTCCTAAAATGGCTCTTTGCGCAGAAAAGGCAACGGTGTGGAATTCACATGGGTGCTTGATGCAAACGGCCGCAATATCAAACACAGTAGTTCGCCGCACATGGGCCCCAAAAAGCAAAAATGCCGCCTGATAAAATCAGACGGCTATCCATTAACGAGAATGTTCACTATTAAGATTTATGCCCCATAGCGCGATAGGAAATCGGCGTATGCCCTTGCAATACCTTCCTTCATCGACACCTCGGGTTTCCAACCCATGGCCATGAGACGGGAAGAATCCATCAACTTGCGGGGGGTGCCATCGGGCTTGGATGTGTCCCAGTCGATTTCACCCTTGAAATCAACGACCTCTTTCACGGTTTCCGCCAACTCCTTGATGGTGATTTCCTTGCCGGAACCGACATTTACATGCGCCTGCATAGTGCCGGATTCATCCTCAAAAGCCATTTCCTTGTAATCAACATTTTCGAGCAGGAATACACACGCTTCTGCGAGGTCATCACTGTAGAGGAACTCGCGCAACGGCGAACCGCTTCCCCAACAAGTGACTTTGTCCATTCCTTGCTCCTTCGCCTCGTGGAAACGCCGGATGAAGGCGGGAAGAACATGTGAGTTTTCCGGATGGTAGTTATCGCCGGGGCCATACATGTTGGTCGGCATGGCTGAGATAAAGTTGGTTCCATACTGCCGATTATACGCATCGCACAAACGAATACCGGCGATCTTTGCGATTGCATACGGTTCGTTGGTGGGTTCCAGCGGACCGGTCAGCAAGTGCTCCTCCTTCAAGGGCTGAGGAGCCAGCTTGGGATAGATGCAGCTGGAGCCAAGAAACAACAGTTTCTTCACACCATGCTTGTAGGCGGCATGGATGACGTTGGCTTCGATCATTAAGTTTTCGTAGAGAAACTGGGCTCGGTAGGT
>JBNKSB010000284.1:0-8395 GCA_050297095.1 Pontiella sp.
TGGCGACGAGGAACGGAATTTCGATCAGTACGACTCGGAACTCGAGCATCTGGCCAAGTTTGGCGATGAATATCTTGCGCTACAATCCATCGAGCGCAGCAAGAGTACGACCGCCGGATGTCCGGCGGAATAATAGGGCAATAAATCCTTCGTCGCCAAACGATACAGGGCGTCCCGTACAGCGGAACGCCTTTTTTGTTATGCGGAGACAAAGGGAAGCAAGTATGGCACGGCCTTAATGGCGCACGAACGTGACGTACATGTATCCCAGACTCATCGTCACGAAGAATAGCAGGCCCATCCAGCTCAGCAACCGCATGAAGATACCCGGGCGATAATGAAGTGGAACATTTGCCCCGGTCATTACCCGGTAGTTGATGTAGGCGAGGATGGGGGAGGTCAGGAATGATACCACGGCAGCAAATGTGAGGAGCTGTAACAGGTTCTTGACGAGAAAGAGGATGGTTAGAGAGCTTATCACAAACGTGATGCTGATCATCAGGTGGTGCAGGCGCCGGAAGCGATCGATATCGATGTCTCCGATGAGCATGACGCATGCGGTTAGCGAACGCGGGTACCCATCGAGGCAGGTAAGTGTGGTGCTGAACATGGTGACAAAGGCCGATGTCAGGATAATGGTGCGGGACCACTCCCCAATGGTGTCCGTGTACATATGGACCAGCTGGTTTGAAAACGCGATGCCACCCGATGCAAATGATTCTGTTGAGCCATGCATGACCAGTGCCCCAAGAGCCAAGAACAGCACTGCTAATACGACCGCCGAGCCGTAGCCTAGGTAGAAATCGATGCTAGCTTCCTTGACCGATGCCAGGTGACCGGTTTCCCGTTTGCGGCTGAACATCCACAAAGAGGACCATGCGGAGAGGTCTACCGGAGCGGGCATCCAGCCCAGTAATGAAATCAGGAATGCGAAAGAACTCCATTTCCAAGGGGTCGATGCAACGAAGTCCATGGATGGTGGTTGTTTATGGGTGTATGCCAGTATCACGGTGATGATTGTCGTAATGGCCAGTATCGGCATGAACACCTTTGCGAGTCCATCCAGAATCTTGTAGTGTCCCGCCAGCAGTAGAATGGTACAGGCCGTTAGAATCGCGAGGGTCATCTGGCTGAGTGGAATGTTGACCAGGTCGTAGGCACCAAAAAGCGCTCCTGTCAGCATGGCCACGCCGGCAATATTGATGGTGCCGGTCAGGATGTTGATCAGGAGGAAGATATAGACATACACGATGCCCTTGCGTTTGTAGCCGTCGAGCAGGCTTTCTCCGGTGGCGGCGGTATAGCGCTGGCCATAGAGAAAGAAAGGAAACTTAAGCAGGTTGGCAAGCAGCACGAGTCCTAGCAGACTCCACCCATACTCCGCGCCAGCCCGAGTCGACCAGACCAGATGCGATCCCCCGACCGCTGCACAGGCAACTAGCACACCGGGCCCCAATGCCTTCCATAAATCGCTGTTGAATACGTTCTTTTTCATGAATGTTCCAATACTCAACCCCATGATCTACAAGTAGGTGATAAAAATCAACCCAAGCGCATGTTTTGTGGCAAAAAAATCAGGTTGGCTCCCAGTATCTATACCAAGGCGTTATCATGTTCCGGCCCGAATGGCCGCCCGTCAGATTGGATCTCAAGCAAAGTCATAGATAGTGTATGGAAACCAAAAGGGAATTGGGGGTCGGGAACGACGCATAGGCCCGTGCTAGGCAGGCCTTTAGAGTTGCAATTGCATGCACTTTTTCGCCCCAAAAAAACAAGTTCTGGAGTATGGTCATTCGTTTGGAAGTGATCTAGGCTATGCGTTGTCCGGCAGGGACATAGCAAAGTCTGGTTCTGCAAATATTATTAAGGAGGATTGGTATGAAGGTGAAGATTGGCATGATTGACTCAAAGTTCTATTTCCTTTTGTTCGCTTTTGCGTTGGTGGTAGGCGGCTGTAAATCCCCTATGGGCGGTGGTGAGGACCCCGCCAAGGCAGAATGCGACATGTCTGCGAATGCTGGACAGAAAAAAACCGCCGTGAATGATCCGGTGGTGGGCAAATGGCAGGCTGTGGATATCGAAAATCGTACCTCGGCGGATGATCCTCGGACAGCAGTACCCAAGTCGCGTTGGGAAACCAAGCTTGAGTGTCGTGAGGATGGATGCCTCGTTCTTCAATCTGGAAAGGATATGAGCAAGTATCATTGGCGCCGTTGCGAGGACGGCGTAATCTTGGTGGAAACCATGAGTGGCGGGAAAGCGTTTTCGATGATGAAGATAGAGGTAAAGGGTAATATGCTTACTTTGAGTAACCAGGGAGGCGTTACTCGGTTCATGCGAGTCAACTAACGCCCAGCTCCCCCAGCTCCCCCTGATTGTGCTGAGAGATAGGAGAACATGGAACCCTCGAGAGCTCAGAACCTCCGTAGCTCACAAAAGGAAGGACGGGATGGCCGAGTATACTGTCCCGCTTGTGGCATCCTGTGCAGTATTTGCACTGGTTGATTTTTGGTTGATGCCCTTGTTCTGGGTTTTTACGGCCTTCGCCATATGCACAAAATTTTCCCCCTCCGGTCCGTGTG
The DNA here is from genome assembly GCA_050297095.1 of Pontiella sp. Classification (GTDB taxonomy): domain Bacteria; phylum Verrucomicrobiota; class Kiritimatiellia; order Kiritimatiellales; family Pontiellaceae; genus Pontiella. The sequence goes on from JBNKSB010000284.1 coordinate 2,583, forward strand.
CTATCGTCTGCGGCGACGTTTGCCTTTGTGTCGGGGTTTGCCGGTTTTGAGGTCGGGCTGAATGCGGGGTTTGCGTTGGCGGTGCCGGGGTTCGGCGACCTGGTCGGCGAGGACGAAGTCGATGAAGCCTCGGGCGGTGTCGACCTTGGCAAGCGCCACTTCCACTTCATCGCCAATCGTAAACATGATCTTTCCGCCGCGCGTGCGTGCCTGTGTCATTTCATCGTTGGCTTCGAGCCAGTCGGAGGTGATGGAGGCAAAGGTGATCATGCCACGCTGGAGCGAATCGGGCAGCTCAACGATCATACCCTTGCCCTTGATGGAGACAATGAATCCCTTGAAGGTGGCTGTCAGCGCTGTGTTCATCAGTTCAGCGTAGTATTCCGTCCGCTTCGTTTCGATGCTCTTCTTTTCCAGCTCATCGGCCTTTTGCTCGGTCTCTGTGCAGTGGCGGGCAATCTCCTCGATTTGATCGCCGGACAGATGGAACTCGCGGTTCTGCTCGACGGCCTTGAGCAGGCGGTGAACCACGAGGTCGGGATAGCGGCGGATCGGCGAGGTGAAGTGCGTGTAGTCATCGAACGCGAGACCAAAGTGGCCGATCTGTGTGCCGGAATATTCGGCACGCTTGAAGTTGCGCAGGATGGCGAGGTTGGCGGTGTATTCGACGGCAGTGCCGGCGGCCATTCGGATCGCTTCGTTGATCTCCTGCCGGGTTTGGGGCAGGGCGGAAATTCCGAGGGCCTGCAACTCCATGCCCATGGCGGCCCACTGCTCGTCGTCGGGTTCGGCGTGGATGCGGTAGATGGCGGGTTTTTCGGCGGCGATCAGGATTTCGGCGACGGCGCGGTTGGCCAACAGCATGCAGTCCTCGATCAACTGGTAGGCTTCCTTCGATTCCGAGCGCGGCATCATCTTTTCGACCTTGCCCTTGTCGTTGAGCTTGATCTCGATTTCCGGGGTGTTGATTTCCACTGATCCATTGGCAACGCGCCGGGCGCGGATCCTCTGCACCAGCGGCCAGAGGTTTTCGAGCCGTTGCAAAACGTGTTCCGGAATACCGTGGTCGGGCTTGCCATCGATAAATCTTTGCACCTGGGTGTAGGTCAGGCGGGCTTTGGAATGGATCACGGACGGAAAGGTTTCATAGTCGATCATTTCACCTTCATCGCTCAGATGGATCATGGCCGTATGGGTGAGGTGGTCGTTTTCGGGGTTGAGGCTGCATACCTTGGTGGTCAGCTCGCGTGGAAGCATCATGACGGCGCGATCGACGAGATAAATGCTGTTTCCGCGGCGATAGGCTTCCTTGTCGATCTTCGAACCGGGGAGCACATACGTGGAAACATCAGCGATGTGTACCCCGAGCAACCAGCCTCCGTCGGGATGCGGTTCCAGCGACACGGCATCGTCATAGTCCTTCGCCGTTTCGGGGTCGATGGTGAACGTCACTTCGTCGCGCAGGTCGCGGCGGTCTTTCATGCGATCGGGGGTGATCTCGCCGGAGATCTTTTCAGCTTCCTTGATCACGTCGGGCGGGAACTCCTCGCGGATGCCGGCATCGGCCAGCAGGGAGTCGATATCGACCCCGGGTTTCGACATCTCGCCGAGGTCTTCGAGAATGCTGCCCTTGAGCGGATGGAAGGGATCTGTCCAATCGTCCAGTTTGACCAGCACCTTGTGGTTTTCGGGAATGTTCTGCGTATCGTCGATGCGGACATCCTGCCGGAAGCCGGGGGCGTCGGGGATGATGTAGGAATAGTAGGGGGTGTGCTTGAGAAGGCCGACGGTGCGGTCGGAAGCGCGTTCAAGCACGCGCGTCACGCGGCCTTCGGCGCGCAGGTCGGTCTGGCCGCGGCGTTCGCGCTGTCGGGCGGCGTATTCGGAATGGAAGGTTTCGATGGCGACCTTGTCGTTGGGCAGGGCAACGCCGGTATTGCGGTCGGAGATGTAGATTTCGGACTCGCCGTCCTTTTCGGGTATGAAAATTGCTCCTCCCTTGGCCATCATGCGGATGGTGCCGATGGTTTCGTTGCCGGATTCGGGCAGGCCCCAGCGGTTTTTGCGGAGGCGGACGATCTTTCCGGCCGTTTCGAGGGCATAGAGTTCATGCCGGAATTCGGCGCGTTTGCCCTTGGAATCGACGTGGAAGGCCCGGGCCAGTTCGTGCTGCTTCATGGGGCGGTAGGCGGGGGCTGACATAAATTGCAAAAGTTGGGACTCGAAGCTCATATATGGGTCCTATATTATGAAAACATGAAAATAATATTTCTAAGCACTGAGATCGTACCATTCGCCTCGACGGGCGGTCTAGGAGATGTTTGCGCATCATTGCCCAAGGCGCTGGCGAAAACAGGGGTGGATGTTATCCGCATGATCCCGCTCTACCAGCAAATCGACCGCGAAAAATACAACCTGACCCAATGCGACGTGGAGCTGCATATTCCTTTGGGAAAAGCTTGGTATTACGGGACGGTTTGGCAGCAATGCTACGAAGGCGTTACTACCTATTTTATCCATAACGAGGAATTTTTTGAACGCTCCGGCCTCTATGGAACCCTTGATCATGGATATGCCGACAACTTCGAGCGCTTCCTGTTTTTCCAGAAGGCCGTCGTCAAGCTGATCGACGAATGGAACCTTCATCCGGATCTGGTGCACTGCAACGACTGGCAAACCGCGCTCGTCCCTATGCTGCTCTATCACGGGATCGACGGTAGTTTCCGCAATGGCCAGGAGCCGACGCTCATGACCATCCACAATCTGGCCCACCACGGCTGGGCACCGGCGGAAAAGTTCTACATGACCAATCTGCCGGATTCCTGCTACACGATGCATACGCTGGAATTCTATGGCGAGATCAACATGCTCAAGGGCGGACTGGTGGGAGCCACCGCGATCAATGCTGTGAGCCCGACCTATGCAGAGGAGATCAAAACGCCCCAGTTTGGCTGCAAACTCAACGGGGTACTACATCATCGCCGCCATGTGCTGCACGGGATCCTGAATGGGATCGACTATACCCGCTGGAATCCGGCGACGGACCCCTATCTACCGGCGCATTATTCGGTGGATGACCTCTCAGGCAAGGCGATTTGCAAGAAGGACCTGCAACGGGCGGCCGGTTTCAAGCCGGACGAAAAGGTTCCATTGCTGGGCATGATTACCCGGCTTGTTCCGCAGAAGGGTATCGATATTCTGGCGGGTGCGATTGAAGGGATTGTGGCAACCGGCGCGCAATTGGTGATTCTTGGAACCGGTGACTCCCGCTACGAGGAAGCGTTGCGCGGATGGGCTGCGCGCTGGCCGGAACAGGTGTGCGCATGGATCGAGTTTTCCAGCGAGCTGGCCCACCAAATCGAGGCCGGCGCCGATATATTTCTCATGCCGTCCGAGTTCGAACCCTGCGGGCAAAATCAACTCTACAGCATGCGGTATGGAACCATTCCGTTGGTGCATGGCGTCGGTGGGCTGGAGGATTCGGTGATCGATTATGCCGAAAAGGAAGGGACCGGTTTCAAGTTCCATGGCTTTGCATCCGAGAACTTCGTCGAATGCATCCAGCGCTCGCTCGCCGTCTATGCCGATCAAGGGAAATGGAAGACGTTGATGAAACGGGTCATGAAACAGGATTTTTCCGTGGTACACATGGCCAAGGAATACATGGCACTCTATGAATCGATCCTTTCCGGCAATGCGACAGTGGATTGAAAAGTGGTTTAAGCCGCGCCGGGAAGCTGCTCACCTGAAGTCGGGGCGGTGGGGTGAAGAACGGGCCGTCCGCTTTCTGAAAAAGCACGGCTACAAAATCCACGGCCAGCGGGTGCGCGTGGGGCGGCACGATGAACTCGATGCCATCGCCGAGCATAACGGAGTTCTTGTCTTTATCGAGGTCAAGACGCGCCGGACCGAGGAATTCGGCCGCCCGTTTTCCGCCGTCAACCAGAGCAAGCGCAAGCGCCTGTCGCGCGCCGCCGTCGGCTATCTAAAGACGCGAAAACTCCAGCCGGACTACATCCGCTTCGATGTGGTGGAGGTGGTTGGCGAACCGGGTGGGGAGCCGCCGGAAATCCGCCACATCGAAAACGCCTTCCCGCTCGATTCGCACTACAGGCTTTGGTGGTGATGGAGGAGCACGCATTCAGCTTGCTGAAACGAGCGGGATACCCGTTCTACTTTTTTAGTTTCAGGTGATAGGTTTTGTTGCTTCCAGGTTTTACCTGAATGTTTCGGTAGGCATATTTTTCTCCGGCGGAGATGTTGAGTGTGTACTCAAGCCGACTGTCTTCGTTTATGCCCCTGAAACAGAAATAACCGTGTTCGTCTGTATTAATCGCTGGATGTCCGATTCTAGGATGAAAGTTTTTGGATAGGTGTATTTTCGTTTGGATCGAAACTTTTGCCCCCTGTGCCGGGGTGCCGTCTGGGTTGAGAATATAACCTTCAATAGAACCTGATTGTTCTATTTTCAACGGAATGTTCTGAATCGGGTTTTCTGCTGTCAGGATGATCTGGTCGCTAACAATCACGGTGTGGTTGGAATACGCTACAACGGTGAACGGATGGTGCAGGGGCATGGATGGCAGGCTGTATTCCCCATGAAATTCAGTGCTAGGGTTTGGCTCCAATAATCCTTCCATGGTTCGAATGTCTTCATTGTATTCTCTTGTTTCTTGGAATTCGCTATTCACCGGAGAGCCTTTTCTATAAGGAATGCGAGAGAAGTATAGTTTTATCCTGGCATTATTGATGGGATTTTTCTCAAGGTCGAGGATCTTGCCGTGTACGCCGCCTGCTGGCAGGAGTGCGTAGCTTATTACATGGGGTGTGTTGCTTGGTTTAATGAAGTCAATATCGCGTGATGATGTCTTCTCGGATTGAACGATATAGCCACCCAGTCCGCTGGTATTGGCAACCCGGATCCGCACCGGCGCCATAAGATCAAGTGTGCAAATACCGTTGGTCACAACAGCGTTGACTCCCTTCCATGGGTTTTTCTTGGGGTCGTTTTCCTGCATTTTCTTGGTTTGGTAGTAGAAGGTTACTTCTCCATTGGCAGGAGGGTATCGATCGGGTTGTTGGAAATGGACTTCAATGGGGCAACTTTGCCGTTGATCCCTTACGAGCTCGTTGGAATTCATGTTTAGGGTAATCTCGTAATCTTGTTGGGTGGTAATGCCAACCTCTGCTCTGAGAGGCGACCCATTCCCTCTTCCTATATGAAAATGATCGCCAATGATGTCACGGATTTCAAAGCGGCCTACTCCATTGGTTATCGAGAGCGTCGCGGCATCTTCGAGTACGGTTTCGGGCAGGCCGTATCCAGACCTAGGCTCTCTGTCGCATCGATATTCAATAATCGGGACGGATTTCCCGTTGATGTAGCGCTCATCCCGCCAGTTTTTAATGTTTAAAATCGTTCCGCTGATTGTTTTTTCGGGAGCGAGGTTGATTTCAATATCGCGGTTGTTTGCAGAGATGTCGTCGATGAATATCCGGTTCAGGCCCGGGGCATTGAACGTGCAGTCGTACGTTTCATTGCTTTGCAGCGTGCTGATTGTGAAACGCCCCTTTTCGTCTGTTTTGGTCAGAAGCCGGCCGGGATTCTGATAGTTTTTCCCCTTTCGGTTTAGCGTGCGGCCTAGCAACCGGACTTCGGCATGGGGAACAGGGCGTCCTGTGGTTTCTTCCATAACGGTGCCGGTTGCGCTCAGCCCTTTTTTCATATTTATGCGCAGAGGAACCCCTTCCTTAAAGGTGCACTCATAGCCTTCAACATACTGATAGCCTTCTTTGAAAAGGTTCAGTCCAAC
>JBNKSB010000285.1:0-23418 GCA_050297095.1 Pontiella sp.
AAATAGGCCAAAGAAAGTATGAGTGCCTTGAACCCCGCCACCGTAATCATCATGGTCATCAAGCGCGAAATCAGCTCGCGGTTGTCCAGCAATTCCCGGCAAACATAGAAGCATATGACGGGGAAAAGCATATCCATGAAATCGACCCGCATCAGGTGTCGATCCGTATTTCGGATGATTCCTGTTGCGAACGAAATCAACAAAATCCCTGCATAGAGGGTGGGGATGGCGGGGAAGTGTGCGAGTGATTTTCGTTTGATTACGAAGAAATGCATCACCGTAATAGCTGTAACCACCAAAAAAAGCGTTGTCAGCATAGATGGCATTCCCGTGATGATGTCGAAGTCAGCGATGGCAAAGTAGTCGAGTCCGCCATGAGGGGATGCATCGGTTAAGAAGATGATGCCGCAGAGGAAGAGAATCAGAGCCCACGCTGGCCGGAGCAATGCAATACATAATCCAAGGACTCCGCAAAACATGGTCACGGTCAACAGCAGTGGTAGTATGGATGCCAAGCCTCCGACAATGAGTCCCGCGACAGCTATTGAGATCAATGATAACGTGCGGCCGAAAATGTCCTTTTGCGAATTCAAGAGATTAAAGCCGATGTTCATTTGGTGGAGTCATCAAGTTTTCGTCGAGACGGAGGATTGGATGCGTTGAGGGGAGCCATCGGCAGGCATCTCGGATTGACTTTGTCGGGTGCGGGCCTGGAGGCGGGTCTCGATATACTGGCCAATGACGACCGGGAATGTTTTTAGGAAAATCCTGAAATCAAGCCACATGGATTGGTTAAGGGTGTACCGGCGGTCCAGACGCATCATTTCGGTAAAGGTGGTCTTATTCTTCCCGCTCACCTGCCACAGGCCGGTGAGTCCGGGAAGCGAATCCACGCGGTGACGTTGCCATGGCAGATATTCCTTGTATTCTTTCGGGATGCAGGGGCGCGGCCCGATGAGATGCATTTCTCCATTGAAGATGTTGTATAGCTGGGGGAGTTCGTCAAGCGATGATGCGCGAAGGAAGCGACCAACGGCGAATATCCGGGGGTCTCCTTTCTGGTCAAGTTTCTGCATGGGGGTGTCATGCTTGATGAGGTTCGAGAAGTAATTGGCATGGACTTGCGTGTCGGCATTCACGTGCATGGAGCGGAACTTGTAGCAGAAGAACAGTTTTCCCTTGTGGCCGATTCTCAATTGACGGAATAATGCCGGTCCGGCGGAGTTGATTTTAATGGCAACAATGATCAAGAGCATCAAAGGGGAGAGCAAGATCAGGCCAACACCAGCTAGGAAACGCTCGGCAAAACGGGTTCCAAGTGCTGGTTGGGCCGCCAGAATTTCATTCAGGAACCATTCGGAGTTATCGTTTTCTGGCTCTAGGATCGGGTTGGGTTGCTTCCTGTCGGTTTCCGCATCGCCCTCCAAATGGGGGGGGTAGGTGTAGATGTGACAATCGGACGCGGGATTCATACGTATTTCCGCATGCTGGATTTTCCGAAGAAAAGCGTGTGCGCCGTCGGCGGATGTGTCTGCTAGAAGAACCGCAATCGAGGAGTCATCCAACCATCCCAATGTATCGGAAATCCGCATTTGCTTTGTAAGGGAATCGATCAATCTCTTTTGTACGCGCTTTTTCGGAGTGTTGCTTAAATTAAAAACAACCAAGGAAAACACGCCGTCGGAGCGATCACTGCGGTTGCGTTCTCTCATCAGGAAGAAGCGAAATGTTTTCTCCGAGCAAATGCCGGTGTTGGCGCATTCTTCCAGGCATTCTTTCGCAAATTCGGCTCTTTTTTCGTAATCGTTCTTCATGATTCTGCCGATTCAGTAGATTCTATAGTTTTTGATAAAGCCATTTGGGCAACGCCTGTTGCGTTCGATTCAGGACAATGCCGCACAACTTGGCCTTGGCGTTCCCCAGCAGTTCCACGGAACGTTGGACATTTCGCCAAGGCAGCCGACCGCACTCCACCATAAACACCACCAGGTCCATTGCAGTAGCCACCAGCACCGGGTAGCTTCCCGTGGACATTGCGGGGATGTCCACGATGATGATATCGTAACCCTGTGTTTTAACTTCAGAAAGAAAATCGAAGAATGGCTTAGCGTTTATGGACGGTTCTTCATTCTCCCCGTGGTGCTCGACTACTCCAACATATTGGCAATAACTGAATGGGGCATCTTCCAGTAGCTCATTTGCGAGGTTCGAGTGCCGGACAGGATTGGCATCCAACAGCATGATTTTTGGATAGCGCCCATCCTTGAAAAACGCTTTGCACAGCATCAAGGAGAGCATGCTGACACCTTCCTTAGGCATACCGCTGGTAATGCCAATGGTCATAGGTGCTGTTACGCCATTGGGCGCCATGGAAAGAATCTTAAAACATAGGTCACGGAAATAATCATCCGCAGTGCTCGGGGGAGGGGGGATCCATCGTGGGACCCGCTTCACTCCAAGTTTATCCGTAAGCTTCCTCGCAAGCAGTCGGATTGATAGATTGATTCCATATTTTTCCTGCAATCTCCGAAAGATTGATTTGCGGTCTGAAATCTCTTTTTTCTTGAGGTTGGGCAACTCAATCAACGTCGTTTGTCCAAGCCGGCTGGTTACATCCCTTGCCGAGTGCAGCGTCGGGTCGAGAGCATCGCTGATGTAGGCGATGGCGATCGCTCCGGTCATGCCAAGGAACATGGCCGCCAGAAGCTTCATCAATTTGCCGGAAGGGTTGGGTTTTCCGGGTGATGTGGCGTGCTGAACAATACTTACATTGGATATTCTTTTGGTTTCCATGGTCTGGTTGATACGCGCCAGTTCCTGGTTTTCCGAAAATTTACGGTATCGTTCTTCAAGCTGGACCTGTTTGCGTTGAAGTCGGCGGACCGGTAGTTCGATCTCGCTCAGTTTCACCAGCTCGCTTTTCAGTTGGTCGAGTTGGAGTTTGATTTCCTGTTCCTCTGCCAACAGGCCGGATTGAGTGCTTTCTTCTGTGCGCAACGTAGCTAGCAATGCCCTGTACTCTTCGGGGCCAAGCGGTACATTGCCGGTTGCGTCCTGTCTCCCGTTCTTTTGGGTTGTTGATTTGTCCAATGATGAAGACTGTTTAACCATATTCCGCAGGGTGGCAATCCGGGCGTTGGACGCCGCGAGGGCGGATTGAATTTCGAGTTTCCGGGTCCGCACTTCTTCGACCATTAGCTGTAGGGCCTGTTGATCCTCTGTAAGTGCGCTCACGCCGGCTTCGTTTTTAATTGAGCGAATGTCTGCATCCGTTTGCTTCAGTTCGGCCAATACCTGTTTAGCCTGTTCGGCGAAGATTTGTTGTGTGCCTGGGACCTGGAGGATTCCGATTCTTTTATCGAGATACAGGTCGATTAAACGGTTGGTTACTTTTTGGGGAAGTTCCGCGTCAGATGCTGTATATGAAACAATAATGATATCACTGTCCACCCGATCTTCAATTAATAGATTTTCTTCAAATGCTTCGATGGCCTTGTTTTGAATCTCTTTATCCTTGTCCGCCGCATCCGAATCCGGCTGAGAGCCAATAGATTGCTTGAAGTTTTTAAGGGAAGCGAGAAGCGGGGAGAACAGGGATCGTATCGGTCCAAGTTTGCCGGAGCGGCTAAGTTCTGGAGCTTTCAGAAAGGCATCGGCCCCAAATTCCTGAACAATGGCATATGACAATTCCCTGTTTCCCAAAATCTCGAGTTCCGATTTGATTTCACTGGCCCACGTCTTTTGAACCCCTCGGGTCTCGCCGATCGTAGTAACGGGATTGAGGAAAACGTTCTCCCGGCTTCGGCGAACGATCAGTTTCGCGGTTGACGTATATTCGGGGGGCGTGAATGCCAGTACCACCAATGTGACCAGTACCACACTGCAAAAGAAGACAATTGCTTTCGTTTTGTGCCGGAAGAGGGGGGCGAGCACTTCCCTCCAGTCCTTGTGGCTGTCACTGCTATTTTCCGTGTGCGGCATATTCTGGCACTCCTTCTAAATCGGGTGCGTGTTAACGGCGGTAAGACGTTGTGTCTAAACCGATGGTGCTACTTGCTGTGCCGGTGTTGTAAAAGTAGTTAAATCCAAACTGAGGAACCATCTGATTGATATATTGCCTGATCCATTGCGCGGTTCGAACGACGCCGGTTCGCTGCACAAAGACAACATCCTGTGCGTGGAGATAGAATGGGGTGTGTGGAGTTCCTCCATGAAGCGCATCGCGCATATCGAGCTGGAATGACCGAGCTTCGCCCTCATCGTAGCGGAGCACGAGAATGTTTGTTAGGTCGGCCTCTTCCATGTTGAAGCTGCCTGATTCCATGATGGCTCCGAGTGCGGTCATGTTGCCTGGCATTTCCAACAGCCCTGGCTGGTTAACCGCTCCACCGATGAAGACTTTGCGCTGACTGAGTTCCCGTGGAATTACGGTGGCGGAAGGGCGTTCAACCAGCCCGGTGTATTTCAGCTCAAGCACTTTCTGCAGTTGCGCGGGTTTTAGGCCGGCCGCCGTTATTTCGCCGACTAATTGGAGCGTGATCTTTCCGTCGGGCCGTATTCGTTGCTCTTCATTCAGGTCGGGCGTATAGAAAAACTTGACCTCGATTTCATCACCAGGCATCAGCGTTACATCTGTATCCGGTAACGAAAGCCCTTCAAATGGCTTGACCGACTTCTGGTTGGTTTTGGTGGCACACCCTCCCAGTAGCAATCCGATTGTTACAAGGGCATATGCAACTGACGTGGATTGGACGAATTTCTTGATATATACTCTCATCTTTTCCTCATTTACCTTGTTTGTTAGGATGCTACGCATGTTTTTTGTTTGTTTCGGATCATATCAATCCCTGTTTTTACCGCTTCCGCTACATATTCTACCTGCTCGGCAGTCAGCTCCGGGAACATGGGGAGGGAAATCTGGCTGTTGGCGCATTTTTCGACGACAGGGAAAGCCCCCTCCGTTTGATCAAGAAACCGATATGCGTCTTGAAGATGCAGTGGTTTGGGATAGTGGATACCACACCCGATTCCCTTGCCGGAAAGGTGTTGCATCAGCTGGTCGCGATGTTCGACGCATAGTACGAACAGGTGAAAGACGTGGCGAGTTCCCGCCTGTTCAAAGGGGAGAACGGATCCCTCGCAATTATCAAGCAGGTCCTTGTACATATGCGCGTGGGTGCGGCGTGCATGCGTTGCTTCTTCGAGGTGGCGCAGTTTGACACTGAGGATCGCACCCTGCAATCCATCCATCCGGCAGCACCACCCGATTATGGAGTGCTCGTACTTGCGGGAGGATCCATGGTCCCGCAACATCTTCACTCGCTCGACCAACGCCTCGTTGTTGGAGACGACCGCCCCTGCATCGCCATAAGCCCCAAGGTTCTTTCCCGGATAAAAGCTGAAACACCCGATGTCCCCCATTGATCCTGCCCGCCGTCCTTTGTACTCGGCGCCATGGGCTTGGCAGGCATCTTCGACAACAAACAGGTTGTGTTTTTTCGCCAGTGCCAGGAGGGGATCCATGTCTGCCGTCTGGCCAAACAAATGAACAGGGATGATGGCTCGCGTGTTCGGAGTGATGACGGTCTCGGCCGCAACCGGGTCAATAGTGTATGTTTGGGGGTCGCAGTCCACGAGCACGGGGGTTGCACCACAATGGCTGATTGCTTCTACAGTTGCGATAAAGGTGTTGGCTGCCGTGATAACCTCGTCTCCGGGGCCAATGCCCAGGGCGAGCAATGCCAGATGGAGGGCATGGGTTCCGCTACTGACTCCCGCGGCGGAAGAGCATTGGCAATATGCTGCGAATTCTTTTTCAAATTGCTCGACATAGGGACCGCCGGCGAACGCGGTATCCCGTATCACCGCCTCTATCGCAGCGTCGATTTCGTTTCGCAAGGAGCGATATTGTTCGCCTAAATCCAAGAATGGGACTTTCATGGGGATCCCCGCTGGATAGTGGGTTTTAAAAAACGGGCTGGGTTTCCTGCCACGACCACATTGGGAGGAACGTCGTGCGTAACGACGCTTCCTGCGCCAACAACCGCATTTTCACCAATGGTCACTCCGCAAAGGATGGTGGTGCTTGAGCCGATGGAAGCACCTTTCCGCACGATGGTCGGGATGCACTGCCAATCATCTTTCCCTTGTAGCTCTCCGTCTGTGGTGGTGGCTGCTGGATACCGATCATTGATGAATGTTACATTGTGTCCGATAAAGACGGCATCTTCGATGGAGACGCCTTCGCAGATAAAGGTATGGCTTTGTATTTTACATTTGCGTCCAATGCTCGCCCCCCGCTGGATCTCCACAAATGTTCCAATCGAGGTATCGTCACCGATTTCACAACCGTACAGGTTGGTGAAATCATGGATTCTGACGTTTTGTCCAAGCCTTACATCCGTAGAGATTGAACGCAGTTGATTGGTGGGTGCTGTGTGCATGGCTCATTCCCTTGTTGGAAACAGTGCTCCGCAGTTGGATTTTCCATTGCTGATTCGGACGTTGTTTCCGTGGCTCTGCATCGAGGTCGATGCCAATTCCAGAATTTTGACAATTTCCAGTCCGCTGTTTCCGTCTGTCAGCGGTGTTTTCCCAGTAACAATACAGTCGATAAAGTGGGCGCATTCGGTTCGCAGAGGTTCTTGCGGGGAGATATAGGGGGACCAGATGTCTCCATAGTGATATGATACACGGGATTCATGTGGCTCGACCTGCGGCTCTACCCGCATATCATAGATCCTGATTTTTTCGCTTTGCTCAAGTTCGTCGTAGACGATCATCTTGCTGTCTCCAACGATGGTCATATCTCGAACCTTTCGTGGGTCGAGCCAGCTATTGTGTATCGTGGCAAAACCATGATCGGCGAACAACAAGGTCATGTTGGACACGTCGGGTATATTCGCATTGCAGGTGGTTTTCCCCTGACAGTTCAGCTCGGTGGGAGTTGAATTCATGAGATAGAGAATGATCGATAGGTCGTGGGGGGCAAGATCCCATACGACATTGATATCGCTCTGGTAAAGGCCGAGGTTGAGTCGTCTTGCACTGATGTAGTGAATGGTTCCGAGTTCCCCGGAATCAATGATTTCCTTGATTTTTCGAACGACTGGTGAGTAAAGGAATGTATGCCCCACCATTAGTTTGAGGCCCTTCGAATCTGCTGTTTCAATGAGTTTCCTGCACTCGTCGACAGTGGTGGCCATGGGTTTTTCAATGAAGGTATGTTTGCCCGCTTGCAGACTTTTCATGGCCATTTCAAAATGGAACCTAACGGGTACTGCAATGACGACGGCATCCAATTTTTCGATATTGAGAAAGATGTCCAGGCTGGTGTGCGTTTCAATGCCAGGGTAGGACGCTTCAATGGTCGACAACTTGCGCTGGTCGCTATCACATACCGCGATGAGATTGCATTCTGACAGTGCGTTAAAGTTCCGTATTAGATTTGGTCCCCAATATCCGCAACCCACTACACCAACATTCGGTTTGTCAGGCATGTTCATGCTCCCGTTGCTTCACCTCGACTGTATTTGGTGCCTCGGTATTCGGAAAGCTTTTTTTATGGATATTAGCATTAACCATGCCTCTGGAAGGCGTGTTCAGTCATTCCGAAGGGAGTTTCTCGCAGGTGGGAAGGGGGGGGGTAGGGCTCTGCTTCTCTCCTGCCGCTTCCAAGGAGGTTCTTTGGGGCAATGTTGTGAAGCAAGTAGATGCAGATAAAAATAAAACCCCATCTTATTGATGGGGTTTTTGAGATTTCGTCGTATGAGGAAGCCGGTCCAATTGAAGATATACGCTGCCGTCGAGTGTCTTGGGTTGCGCTACTTGCTCACAAAAGACTGGTGGTTGTCCGGAAAAACATGCCTGCTTTGCTTATGTCGATCTCAAAGTTTTCGATTTGGTCTCCCGCCGGAATGTCTTCGTAGCCTTCAACGGGCACCCAGTTGTTCGATGATAGATTGTCGCATTGCATGAGTGTTACATAGCGGGTTCTGTTTTGGTACCCTTCTCCAGAAGCCATCCGAGCCTCAAATGAGACCGCGGTACCGGTTGCGGTTGGGTGGATATCCAGAACCGGGAAATCCTGTGGATCCGAGGGGTTGCTGCCGGCGACAAACTCCTCCTGATCAGAAAATCCATCATTATCGAGGTCTGTTCCGCTCCGCATTCTGGAAAGGCTAGGGACATACTGTAGTTCCCAGTCGTCGGACATGGTATCTCCATCGGAGTCCGGCATAAGAGGAGAGGTCCATGCCAGTTCGCCGGAGAACGAACTTTCATAGTTTTCAACATATGCTTTTACCGCAAAGTAATAATTCTTGTTGAATTCCAGACCCGAGAGGGTTGCATTGGGGTTTTCAACATCAACATAATGATCGTAGGTGCCCGGAGAAGTTCCGTAGTACAGCCTGTATTGAGTCACATTCGCGGGGGTTCCGTCGACATTCTCGGTTGTCGGGCTCCACGCAACGGTGAGCTCCAGTGCGTTACAGGTGGCGGCCAGAGTCACAAGTAGGGAGCTGATTGCTCTAAAATAACGAAATCGATGCTTCATGGTTTTAAATCTCCTTTTCCTCGTATTTGCAGTTGGTGCTTCCGGTTGGAGCAATCCACATGCCAGTTTTTGGGGAATCCGAGATAACCCGGTCGTTTTCTGCGAATTATGTGCAATCTGTTCACTGTAAATTCTTTGCATTGCTTGCTGGTGAGCGGGATTGTTTAAATCTATTCACTGTTCTGAATCAAATTTTCGGACGCAAAATGCCCTTTTCAGAGTGTTGTTGTGAATCGTGTTGTTCATGTTGTTGTAATTGGGTTGAAATGCTCTAATATTATTGTAAGTAAAACCTAATTAGTGCTTTACGAAATATTCCCTTCGTAAAAAAAGCGCATGATTAGCGGAGTGGCCAAAGCTTGTCCAATAGAATTTTGAAAAAGATGGAGCTTGAACTTTCCAGCGATGGAGCTGGATGTCATGTCGATGCTTGTTTTTCAGGGGAATCGTGCCGTAAAGGAAAGCGGAGGGTAGAATATTAATTCTATATACGGCGGTTGCGAATCCTCTAGGGACGCGGTTGGGTGCGCGAGGCGCCCGCGGCAGCATTTTTTAGGATAATATTTGGTGGCAGAGGGCATCAAACAGCCGGTATTTTCGTGCACTGGCCCAGAAACTGACGGCAGTTTTGGATGCGTATTAGTAGTTAACAACTTTAAATGATGACTGGACGAACGCCCATACTTGTTGTATAAACTATACCGATGTACATCGGTTATGGTTAAATAAACGAATAGACGCAAAGAAAACAGGGGCAACAGGCAATGAAAAAACAGGTATGCATGGTCATGGCGACGATAATGTTGGCTGGGTTTGCGCAAGTTGCACAGTCTGATACATTCGGCAGCGGTGGAAACCAGTTTACAATGGATTTCACAACTATTGGTAATGCTGGAAATGGTGCTGATACGAACGGGATCGGGGCTGTTGACTACACGTATCGTATTGGCCAATACGAAGTCACGATCGATCAGTTTGAAAAGATGCGCGCCAGCGCCGGTATTGGTGCTGGAAATGAGAGTTTCTGGAACTCGGTAGGAAGCGATGCTCCTGCGGTTAATGTGTCTTTCAACGAGGCGGCTGCATTTTGCAATTGGCTTACCTCTGGAAGTATTTTTGTAGGTGCTTATCAGCTTAATGGAGCTGCCGCCGTGACAAACGTGATGACGCGCCCTCAAATTCAGGCGGCTGGCGGAACCTTCTATGTTATACCGACCGAAGATGAGTGGTACAAGGCGGCTTATTTCACGGGAGGTGGCTACTCGCACTACGCCAATGGTACGGACACAGCTCCATTGACCTCCGAGTCGCGATATTCGGACACCGCTCCGTGGATTGTGGGATCAGGAGCGAGTGAACAGAACAACACTTATGACATGATGGGTAATGTCGCGGAATGGACTGAAACAGCAAATTTATCAAATGCTGTGCTCCGTGGAGGCGCCTATATCCATTCTGTTGCGGGTATGGGATCCGATTGGACGGCTTCGCAGATTATAGGTGGTGAAGGCAATGTTTTCGGTATTCGGGTCGCCGCAGTTATTCCTGAACCGGGAACGATCAGTCTGATGAGTTTGAGCACGATCAGTCTGTTTTTTACCCGGACCCTTCGGCGCCGGAAAAAAGCCGGTATAACTCTCGCTCCCATTCGTCGCGAAAGTTTTGCGGATGCTTTTTGTTCGGAGGAAGAATGGCTCCGTCAACAGGCGTATACCGAAGACGTTGACGATGCCTTGACTTCGTTGGTATTGGCCGTAAAGGCGGAATGTGCAACCCTATGGACGGGTTTTTCCAAACAGTATAAATCATTCGACAAGGTGTTCTGGAACTGGATGGTCAAGCGCTATGAAAGGAAGAAAGTTCGCCAGCTGGCTCGCCGGAAAGCGCTTAAGAAAAAGATTGTGGATTCTTTCGATGCATTTCTCGCGTTGATCATGAAATAGGCGAACTCTCCGGGCAGGATATAGGAAACCCCGTCATTGTATGGCGGGGTTTTGCTTTCTTAGAGCTCATCAGATTGAGATGGATATAGCCGTTTAAAGGGCTGGAGTGGGCAACGCTCCTCCCCCTCGTCATCTGTCTCCGCAGGAGTCCCCACATTTATGCGGGAGAGACGAAGTGAGAATTGCGCAATATGACGAAATAACAACCGATGAAAGTTCTATGACTTTCGTCCCCCTTCGATCAGTAGACGGTGGGAAAGTACTGCCAGGCTCGAAGCCAGCTCCTCGCGCTGAAGGATTACGTTTTCCGGCACATCCAGAGTGGTGGGGGTAAAATTCCAGATGGCGCGGATTCCTCCTTCAATCATGGCATTGGCGACTTCCTGCGCCACTGAGGCCGTAACGGTCAGCACGCCGATCTGGACATGCATACGCTTGGCCAGTACCGGCATCTTGGCCACATCCAAGATCGGCCTGCCGTGTACTTTTGTTCCGATTATGTCCGGGTTGCTGTCAAATGCAGCCACAATTTTCATGCCGTGTTGCTCAAACCCTTGATAGCCTAAAAGGGCGCGGCCCAGATTACCGACGCCCACAAGCATGGCATCGCTGGTGTTTGACCAGCCGAGGAAATCCTCGATGGCCGAAATAATTTCATCCAAAGGGAAGCCAAGTCGCGGCCTGCCGACCGCGCCGGTTATGGCCAGGTCTTTGCGGACCACGATCGGATCAAGGCCCAGTTCCTTTGCAACGACGGTTCCAGAGGCATACTCTTCACCGTTTTCCTTCATCTTGCGGAGCAAGCGTAAATACAACGGCAATCGTTTCAGGGTGGGTACACCTGCCGTTCGTTGTTCCATTCGACTCATAAACTAATCTCCAATCGATAAAATCCTATCAGTTCGGCGAGACAGCCGTCAATTGAATCAAATCTAAATAACGCAGGCTGGGAGTATCGGCTAATAGCTTTTTCAGCTGGGTCTGGGCAACGCGAGGAACAGACACTGTCCCAGAGCCGGCGATACATCCTCCTTCATACGACATAACCTCGACAAAATTTCCGGGACATGTCCTGGTCGCCCATGTGCGCACCTGGATCGGGATCTTCCGATCAATGCCTTCAACCTGAACCGGCTGAAGAGCCGCGTTGCCCGGGGCGGGGCTTTTGATGGTCGGCTTATTATCTCCATTCCATGATCGAAATCGGACCTAAAAGATACTAAATAGGGCAGTCCACCCGACGAACAGGCCAATTGATAGGCACATCGATAAGGTTGATGTAGATCAATGAATGGCCGGGAAAGGGGGATAATGATCCGTGTCATTCGGAAGCAAACGCGATTTTTAAAATATGAAGGAGAGAGATAATGACCATTGAAAAGGCATGGAAAGGATTCAAGGGCGAGAGCTGGAAAGGACAGGTGGATGTCCGTGACTTTATCCAGAACAACTACACTCCGTATGAGGGGGACGATGCTTTCCTCGCCCCGCCAACCAAAGCCACCACCGACCTGTGGAAACTGGTCTCGGATATGATGAAGCAGGAGCTCGAAAAGGGTGTGCTGGATGCGGATACCGATGTTCCGGCAACGATCGTGTCCCATGCGCCGGGCTACATCTGTCAGCCGCTCGAGAAGATTGTCGGTCTGCAAACCGACAAGCCGCTCAAGCGTGCGATCATGCCCAACGGCGGCCGACGCATGGTTGAAGTCGGGCTTGATGCCTACGGATACAAGCTCGACGAGACGGTCAACGATTTTTACCGTAAGCATCGCAAGACGCACAACGATGGGGTATTCGATGCCTATACGCCCGCCATGCGGGCAGCCCGCTCCGCCGGTATCGTGACCGGCCTGCCGGATGCCTATGGCCGTGGGCGCATCATTGGTGACTATCGGCGTGTGGCGCTCTACGGCGTTGACCGCCTGATCGAGGACAAGCAACAGCAGAAAGCATCGACCGACAACGTTGCGATGAGCGAGGAAGCCATCCGCGCCCGCGAGGAATTTTCCGAGCAGCTGCGCGCCTTCGAGGAACTCAAGCGGATGAGCGCGTCCTATGGTTTCGATCTTGCCGGTCCGGCTGCAACCGCACAGGAAGCCATCCAGTGGACCTATCTCGCCTATCTGGCGGCCACCAAGGAACAGAACGGGGCCGCCATGTCGCTCGGCCGCGTATCGACCTTTCTTGATATCTACATCGAACGCGATCTTGCCGCCGGAACCATCACCGAGAGCGAGGCCCAGGAAATGATCGACCATTTCGTGATGAAACTGCGCATGATCCGTTTCCTGCGCACACCGGCCTACGACGAACTCTTTTCCGGCGATCCCACCTGGGTGACGGAAGCCATCGGCGGCATCGGAGTCGATGGTCGTCCGCTCTGCACGAAAAGCAGCATGCGTTTCCTTCATACGGTCTACAACCTGGGGCCGGCACCGGAGCCGAACCTCACCGTGCTATGGTCGGGAAAGCTGCCGGACAACTTCAAGAAGTTCTGTGCCAAGGTGTCGATCGACACCAGCACGATCCAGTACGAGAGCGACGACCTGATGCGTCCGAAATTCGGCGATGACTACGGCATTGCCTGCTGTGTGTCCGCCATGACCATCGGCAAGCAGATGCAGTTCTTCGGCGCCCGTTGCAATCTGGCCAAGGCACTGCTCTATGCCATCAACGGCGGCATCGACGACAAGTCCGGCAAACCTGTCGGGCCCGATTTCGGGGCGGTTACCTCCGACTATCTCGACTACGACGAGGTGATGGACAAGTTCAAGAAGACGCAGGCGTGGCTGGCGGAACTTTACGTGAATACGCTCAACGTGATTCACTACATGCACGATCGGTACGCCTACGAACGCATGCAGATGGCACTGCACGATGCCGACGTGCACCGTACGCTCGCCGGCGGCATTGCTGGGCTCTCCGTGGTGGCCGACTCGTTCTCCGCCATGAAGCATGCCAGAGTCCGTGTCATCCGCAACGAAGCCGGGCTGGCTACGGATTTCGAGATTGAAGGCGACTATCCCGCCTACGGCAACAATGACGACCGCGCCGATACGATCGCCTGTGATCTGGTGCGCGGCTTCATGGCCGAACTGCGCAGGCACAAGACCTATCGCGACGCCGAGCCGACGATGTCGATTCTGACGATCACCTCCAACGTGGTGTACGGCAAAAAGACCGGCAACACGCCGGATGGTCGCAAAGCCGGCGAGCCGTTTGCACCGGGGGCCAACCCGATGCATGGCCGCGACGTGAAGGGCTCCATCGCTTCCATGGCTTCCGTGGCGAAGCTGCCGTACGATGATGCCGAGGACGGCATTTCCTACACCTTCTCCATTGTACCGAAGGCTTTGGGGAAAACGGAAGAGGCGCGGGTGCAGAGCCTCGCGAGCCTGCTCGACGGCTACTTCCTCGAATCCGGCCAGCACATTAATGTGAACGTCTTCGACCGCGAAATGCTCGAAGATGCCATGGAACATCCGGAGCTGTATCCGCAGCTCACCATTCGCGTGTCGGGCTATGCCGTCAACTTTACGCGATTGACGCGCGAGCAGCAGTTGGATGTAATCCAACGGACATTCCACGAACGCATGTAGGAGACCGGAATGACGCACAACGAAGCCATGCAAGAACCTGGACGCATCAACACCTATGAAAGCTGCGGCACGGTGGATGGTCCCGGCCTGCGCTTCGTCGTGTTTCTGCAGGGTTGCGCCCTGCGCTGTCTCTACTGCCATAACCCTGAATCATGGGAATTCGGCGGCGGCACGGAGACCACCGCTGGCGAGGTCTTCGAGGAGATCCGCAAATACAAAAACTTTATGAGGGTCTCCGGCGGCGGTGTCACGCTTTCCGGCGGGGAGCCGCTCAGCCGGCCGCGCTTCACCGAAGCGCTGCTGACCCTTTGCAAGGAAGAGGGGATTCACCGGGTAGTTGACACCAGCGGCTTTGTGCGGCTCATTCCGGCAGTCGAGCGGATTATCGACCTGACCGACTTATTTCTGCTGGATGTGAAGGCGATCGACAGTGCGATGCACCAGATCATCACCGGCGAGACCAACGAACTGGCCATTGCCTTTGCCGACCGCCTGGCCGAAAAAAAGAAGCCGGTCATTCTTCGCTATGTCCTGGTGCCGGGGCTCAATGACCGCGAGGAAAGCATTGTCAGGTTGGGTCAGTGGGCCGCATCTATGGGAAACGTGGAAAAGGTCGAGTTGCTGCCTTTTCACAAGATGGGCGAGTTCAAATGGGAGCAGTATGGGCTGCCATACCGCCTCTCTGAAACCCGCGAGCCGACGCAGGAAGAGGTGGAGAAGATGCAGGAGATGCTCCGTTTCTTCGGGCTGAAGGTCGAATAGACATCGGGGATTTTTAGATTGCACGGTTGCGCCGCCACGGGTTCTCCATAAGAATGCCCGCTTTATGGAGATCATCGACCACATCCGCAATCTACCCGAATTGGCGCCGGATTCCGTCCATATCTGGGGCGTCCATGTGCCGAAGATGCTGGAGCGATTGGATGGGCTGGAGTCGGTTCTGAGTGCCGGGGAGCGGGGCAAGGCCGATCGCTTCCGGCGCGAAGCCGACCGCCATTCCTCGATCGCCGCACGCGGGGCGTTGCGCGTGCTGCTTTCCGGCTATACCGGCATTCCAGCTGCCGGGATCGAATTTTCTTATTCCGAGAACGGGAAGCCGTCTGTTGATGATCCCGGTGTCGAATTCAATGTGTCCCACTCCGTCGAATGGATTGTACTGGCCTTTGGATGCGATCGGGCAATTGGTGTTGATATTGAACATATCAAGCGGGAGATGGATGTCTCGGCGATTGCAGGGCGTTATTATTCGACGGAGGAACAGGCGATTATCGAAACGGCGGGCGATCCACACGCGGCCTTTTTCAAACTGTGGGCGCGGAAGGAGGCGTACGTGAAAGCCTGCGGATCGACGCTCTTTTCTGAGCTGAAACGGATGTCGGTGCCCATCGAGGATGGCGCGGAAAAGGATGGGTGGTTTTTCCATGACCTGGAAGCCGGCTCAAAATATGCCTCAGCTGTGGTGACGGACAAACCGCTCGGCAGCATGCCCTGTTATGATTTTGGAGGATTGAAGTGGGAGAGTTGAAAAATACCTTTTCGTGGTCGTTCAGTGCAGCCGAGGATTTCGAGCAGTGCCGCCGCCGGCGCTACTGGAGCAAGTACGGCATGTGGGGCGGTTGGGCCCGCAATGCATTGCCGGAACAGAAAACGGCTTATCGCCTGAACAAGATGGATAACCGCTGGGGCCTGATGGGGCAGGCGGCGGAAAACGCCATCATGTGGGTGCTCAAGCAGCACCAGCAGAGCGTTCCGGTCGACGCTAAAGCCGGGTGGGAAAAAGTTGCCCGCCCGTTTTTGACCCGGAAGTGGAGTGAATCGAACGAAGGAAATTGGCGAAATTCGCCAAAACGGTTCTGTTGCCTGCGGGAGCACTACTACAAGACGATGGAAGACGAAAATGCGGCCAAACGGCAGATTGCCGCCCAGGTGCAGCACTGCATTGATAACTTTATCGACAAGGTCCTGCCGCGTATCGGCGAGATCAAGCCGGCCCAGGAATTCCACATCGCCACGCCGGAGCAGGGCGGCGATGTGGAGCACTTTGTCTATGAAGGGGTGAAGATCTATTCGATTCCCGATTATGCATACCGCATCGGCGACGAGGTGCATATCCACGACTGGAAAGCCGGCAAGATCAAAGCCGACCAGCATCGCCTGCAACTTTCGCTCTATGCCCTGTGGGCCATCGTCAAGCATGGCGCAAAACTGGAAAACATTTTTCTCTACGTTGAATACCTCAACGAGGGGCAGGTCATGCCGTTTCAGCTCACTGAAGCTGATCTGGAGGAAACCAAAGCGCTGATGAGCGAGTCCGTAGGCGAAATGACCGAATATCTCGTCGATTGCGACCGCGAAAAAAACGAGCCATTACCCAAGGAAGAATGGGAGCTTACGCTGGACCGCACGAACTGCGCACAATGCAATTTCTATGAACTGTGCAAGTCCGAGCTGGATGCTTTGTAGGGCGCGAATGGGGGAAGCCCTTCGCGCCGAGGCTGGAAGGTTTTTCACCGTTCTTTCCCTACAATGGTTTGCGGAGCTTCCAATTTGAATTTTCCCCTTTTTTCCCGTTGACCCCCGTGGGGCTTCTCTATACATTCCCCTCCTCTTCAGCGCCATATAGCGTTGAAGCCATCTGAATTTAAAGCGCAGCCATAGCTCAATTGGATAGAGCACCTGACTACGAATCAGGAGGTTTCAGGTTCGACTCCTGATGGCTGCGCCATTTTTTTGCCCAGATCTGATTTCGTCTACTTTGATTTTTCCCACAGCATGGCCGGATATTTTCCTGCGTCGTGCATGGCTTTGAGGCTGGCGACGACGGCGGGGCGGTCTTCGGGATAGGTAACGCCAAACCATTGGCTGTCGGAACTAAGCACTTTTACGCGTGTTTCCCCGCTGTCGATGGCATCCTGGATAATATTGGGGATATACCACTCGGATTTGAGTTCCTGCCCTTTGGCCTTGAGGAAGGCGATAAACTTTTCCTCCAGTCTGTCGAACAGGCTGGGTTGGAAACCCCAGAAATTCATGGAACAGATTTCATCGCCGGTCATGTCGATGGCATTACCGTCTTCGACATACTGGATGGTGCCGGCTTCGTTGGCTTCAATGCTGACGCGTTCAATCACGGTGGAGAGATAGCCGGCGACCATTTCGCAGACGCCGCGCGAGACGGAGCCGTGCGGGGAGAGGGTGTTGCGCAGTTTGTACCCGACCATGCAGCTTTCGTCTTTCGTCAAGTCGCCAAACGCGTCGGCAATCGTCTGGTAGGCTTCGGCGCCGTAGAAGTCGTCGGCATTCTGTACAACAAACGGTTCGTGGATCAAATCCTTGCAGGCTAGTACGGCTTGACCTGTGCCCCATGGCTTGGTGCGGCCTTCGGGGAGCGTAAATCCCTTGGGTAGCTTTTCGAGCGCCTGGAAGGCATATTGAACAACGACCTTGTCCTCGAAACGGCTACCGATCTGTTCCTTGAATTCGGTTTCAAAATCGTGGCGGATGACGAAGACGACCTTGCCAAAACCTGCACGGATCGCATCGTAGATCGAGTATTCCAGCAGGCATTCGCCGTTGGGACCCACGGGATCCATCTGTTTCAAACCGCCATAGCGGCTACCCATGCCGGCGGCCATAATGATCAAAGCTGGTTTCATGTTATCGTCCTTTCAAAATTCCAAACAAAGCTAGCAGGATCATATCTGGATTTGAATCGTGAACGAGCAGATATAATTTGCTGAGGGGAGAGGTTGACAGCATGGGAGACGAGACCTATGTTCCCAAGCGAAATGAAAAACGAATTCAACAACTTGCTACTAGGCCTGCTGCTACTCGCTGGGAATGATCCTGCGGGACGGGTTTGCCTTTAGGTTGTTGAGATAACCGATTTGATAAACCTCCGCGGGAAACTGCGGAGGTTTTTTTGTTATCCGCAGTGCACGTGCCGGGTTTTTTAAAGGAATGGAATGGATAACAATAACGGGGTTGTTTAGATTACAACCCATTTTAGGAGAGATACAATGAGTGTGCCAAAGTACAAGATACCGGAGATGATCAATCTTCCCGACCGCCAATGGCCGGCAAAGAGTGTAACGCAATCGCCCATCTGGTGTTCCGTCGATTTGCGCGACGGCAACCAGGCGCTTCCCGATCCAATGGATCCGGACCAGAAGCTCGAATATTTCCAGATGCTTTGCGACGTCGGCTTCAAGCACATCGAGATTGGGTTTCCCTCGGCCAGTCAGGACGAATTTGATTTCTTCCGCAAGTTGATCGAGGAGGATCTCATTCCCGACGATGTTTTCATCATGGGGCTCACACAGTCGCGCCCGCATTTGATCGAACGTACCTTGGAGGCATTCAAGGGTTGCAAGCGCGGTATCGTGCATGCCTACATCGCTCCGTCCGACCTCCACATGAAGCAGGTGTTCGGCATGGAGCGTCCGCAGCTCATCGAAACCGCCGTGGCCGCAACGAAGCAGATTCGCGAATTGGCTGACCAGATGCCGGAATCGGACATCCGCTACGAGTTTTCGCCAGAGGAGTTCACTGATACGGACATCGATTTTTCGATCGAACTCTGCGAAGCCGTATTCAAAGCCTGGGGCAAGGCGACGCCCGAAAAACCGGTGATCATGAACCTTCCGGCCACCGTGGAGCGCCGTCCTCCGAACCAGTATGCCGATTTGGTCGAGTATTTCTGCCGCAACTTTTCGAAGCGCGACAGCATTCTTGTTTCGCTCCATTCGCACAACGATCAGGGCATGGCCGTGGCGGCCACCGAACTCTCGCTCATGGCCGGTGCCGACCGCGTGGAAGGTACGCTCTTCAGTCATGGCGAGCGCACGGGCAACGTGGATTTGGTGACCTGCATCAATAATCTCTATTCGCGCGGCATCGATACGGGGATCGATTTTTCGGATCTCGCCGGTGTTGCGGAAAAGGTCGAACGCTTGACCGGTATGCCGATCTACTACCGTCAGCCGTATGCGGGCGAATATGCCTTTACTGCGTTTTCCGGTTCGCACCAGGATGCGATTAACAAAGGCATCCATAAATTGCCCGAGGCACCGGAGCGCTTCGGTATGAAGTGGAAGGTGCCGTATCTCCACATTGATCCGGCCGATCTCGGCCGCCGGTTTGAGCGGCTCATCCGCATCAATTCGCAGTCGGGCAAGGGAGGGATTGCGTGGGTGCTTGAGCAGGATTACGACATTGAAGTGCCGAAGGCGATGCAGCCTGAGTTGAGCAAGTATGTACAGGCCTACAGCGAGTCGGTTGGCCGCGAGATCAGCAGCGATGAGGTGCATGCGGTCTTCCAGCGTGAATTTGTTGCTCCGGAAGGCCCGTACGAACTCATTGGCTACTGGCCGCGTCCTGATGAAAACTCGCCGACCTTTATCCATGGCGAAGTGAAGGTGAAGGTGAATGGCGAAGAGAAGACGGTCGAGGCCGACGGAAATGGCCCGATCTCAGCCTTCGTGAATGCGATCAACCAGATCGTCGATGTCGATTTCAGTGTGGACGACTACCACGAGCAGGCGATTGGAAAGGGGGCCGACGCGCAGGCATTGGCCTACGTACCGCTCAAGCTCGCCGGTAATGGGGTGATCTTCGGCGTCGGTGCCGATTCCAACATCGACCAGGCCGCCGTTCGCGCCATTGTCGCCGGCCTCAATCGCATTGCGAAAAAATAATATTTAGACAGGATTAACGGGATTTACAGGAAAGATATCTTGATCATCCTGTTATCCGGTCAAAAAGGACACACTATGAAACTGAGTGGACATACAAAACCGTTTGCGGTGATTGGCCATCCGATCGGACACACGCTGTCGCCGGTGATGCATAATGCCTCGATGGAGGAGCTGGGATTCGACGGAATCTATCTGGCACTTGATATTCACCCGGACGAGCTGATGGAGGTACTTCCATCGATGGCCAAAATGGGCTTTGCCGGCGTTAACCTGACGGTGCCGCACAAGGAGATCGCCTTTCGCGGGCTGGAGAAGCTCGACGAAAGCGCGAAGTTGCTGGGCGCGGCCAATACGGTGCAATTCACCGACGACGGCATGGTCGGCCACAACACCGACGGCTATGGATTCCTGATGGCGCTGGAAGAAGCCTTCGGAAAACAGGTTGAAGGCGATGCGGTGTTCGTGCTCGGCTGCGGCGGGGCCGGGCGGGCGGTCGCACTAATGGCTGCCAAGGAGGGGGCGAAGTCGCTGGTGCTGGCGGATATCGATGCGGAGCGCGTGCAGCGTTTGGAGGATGAAATCAAGGCGTTGGCTCCCGAGGTAGCCATTAAGCAGTCCCTGGATGGCGCGTCGAACATTGAGCTCTGCCGCGCATGCGATCTAGTGGTACAGGCCTCGCCGATCGGCATGAAAAAGGACGACCCTTCGTTGTTGCCGCCGGAAGCCTTCCGGGCCGGACAGCGGGCGTTCGACCTGATCTACATGTATCCGGAGACCGCCATCCTGACGACAGCCCGCGCGGCTGGCGCGCAGGTGGCCAATGGTTTGGGCATGTTGTTACATCAGGGTGCGCGCGCCTTTGAAATCTGGGCTGGCGTAAAACCCTCCGTTCCGGCCATGCGCAAAGCGCTGGAAGCGGCGGTTTATGGGGAAGCGGAAGAATAATTTAGTGGCAAGATAATTGCGGATTACGGGGATATGAGTTTTATCGATTGGTACTTCACGTTTGTGGTGTTTGTGTTCGGAGCCTGCTGGGGCAGTTTCCTGAATGTGTGCATCTATCGCATCCCCGCTGAACTTTCTGTTATCAAGCCGCGATCGCGCTGCCCAAAATGTATGACCGATCTTTCCTGGCGCGACAATATTCCCATCTTCGGCTGGTTGGTGCTCGGTGGAAAATGCCGCTACTGCAGGACTTCCATCTCTCCTCGTTATCCGATCATTGAGCTAGGGACCGCGATTCTTTTCACGTTGGTGTGGCTGAGGTTCCCGTACCAGCCCATGGTCGGGGCATACTGGATTTTGGCATTCGGTCTCGTTCTCGGCAGTATGGTCGATATCGATGAAATGTGGTTGCCGGATCGCTGCACGATAGGCGGGATGATTGTCGGGCCGATTCTGAGCTTTCTGGTTCCCGCCTTGCATGGAACCGATAACCGCTTGGAAGCGCTGATATTATCCCTGATCGGTCTCGCATTTGGCTTCGGGTTGCTTTGGTCGGTTGGATTCTTTGGCAAGCTGGTGTTCAAAAAAGAAGCGATGGGCTTCGGCGACGTCAAGCTGATGGGGGCGCTCGGCGCCTTTCTTGGTTTTGAATCGATTGTATTTATCGTGTTTCTTTCCTCGTTGCTTGGCTCGATCATCGGCGTGTCGCTGATCGCCATGGGGCAGAAGGAATGGCAGAGCAGGATTCCCTTCGGGCCCTACATCGCCCTCGCCGCAATCATCTGGATTTTGGGCGGCTCCGAGTTGTGGGACGCCTACAAAAACTGGATGGCCGGCACCGCAATGTAGAAAAAAAGGATCGGAAAATTCCGATCCTTTTTGGCTTATCCGTGTGGTGAATCCTAGATAATCAGGTCGTTCTTGCCGCCGCGCAGTTCGTCGGGGGTGACGATCTTGGACGCCTGCTCCTGCTGGTACTTAACCATGTCGTCTTGCAGTTTCTTTACCGCAACATTGATGGCGTCGGAAAACTTATCAACGGCTTCCTCCAGTGTTTCGGCCTCGATTTCGCCGGAGATTGGAAGCGCGCCGCCGGGGGTCATGACGTTCGTTGTGGCCGAGAATGTCGGTTTGCGCGATTCGTCTTCGGTGCCGTCGAGCTTAATGGGGGTCATCTTGCGGATGGTGCCGACCTTGAGATCGGTGAAGTTTTCTTCTTTCCATAGATTGGAACCGTCGAACTCCATGTTTTCGAGTGAATTCTGGTCTGCCATGGCATCTCTCCTACATGTAAGGTATGAACTACGAAGTATGAAATCGAGCCTTCGGCGCTTCAATCAAAGAGATGATGCACGTCTCTTGTCATCGTTCATACTTCCGAAAAACTGGTGCGCCCAACAGGAGTCGAACCTGTATCTACGGCTTCGGAGGCCGCTATTCTATCCATTGAACTATGGGCGCACGAAAGGGCGGTTTTATAGGGACATTGTGGCTAAGCCGCAATTAAAAAACAAAACCTAATGGTGGAGGGACAGCGTCCCCGCTGTCCGAGGACGATGAGGATATCGTCCCTCCAAAGGGTGCGTTGCCACCAACTTATCCGTTTTGGGCTTCGAAGTCCTTCATGAACGCAATCAGAGCATCGACCCCTGCCGCCGGGAAGGCGTTGTAGATCGAAGCGCGGATGCCGCCCACGGAGCGGTGCCCCTTGAGGCTGGTCATGTCCTGCTTGGCGGCTTCGGCCACAAACTGCGCTTCAAGTTCCTCGGACGGCAACCGGAAGGTCACGTTCATCGGCGAACGGAACTTTTCGAGGGCCGTGCCCTTGTAGAAGTCCGACCCATCGATGGCCGCGTAAAGCTTGGCGGCTTTTTCCTCGTTCCTTTTCTGGATGCCTTCGAGTCCGCCTTGGTCAAGCAGCCATTGGGTCACGAGGCTCAATATGTAGATCGGGAACGTCGGGGCCGTGTTGGAGAGCGAGTCGTTGTCACGGACATGTTTGTATTGGAACAGGTCCGGCAGCGCCTCCGGCGATTTTTCCGCCAGATCGTCGCGGATGATCACCAGCGTGACGCCGGCGGGGCCGAGGTTTTTCTGTGCGCCGGCGTAGATCATGCCGAACTGGCTGACGTCCAACGGGCGGGAAAAGATGTCGGACGACATGTCCGCAATCAGCGGGGCATCCGTCTTCGGAAACTCCTTCACCTGAGTGCCGGCGATGGTTTCGTTCGAGCAGATGTGGACGTAGGCCGCGCCGTCGGTAAACTTCAGGTCGCCGTTTTCCGGCATGCAGGTCGGAATTTCCTTGGCGGTGTTGGCCAGTTCGTTGACGTTGCCGATCTTTTTTGCGGCCTTGATCGCCTTGGAGCTCCATGAGCCGGCGGTTATGTAGTCGGCCGTTTGGCCTTCGCCCAGCAGGTTCATTGGGATCAGCGAAAACTGGGTGGACGCGCCGCCGGTCATGAAGAGCACGCTATAGTTCTCGGGCAGGTTCAGGAGCTTGGCAATGTTGTCCTTGGTTTGCTGGTGGACGGCGGAATAGTCCTTACCGCGATGGCTCATTTCCATGATGGACATGCCGGTTCCATTGAAGTCCAGCAGTTCAGCCTGTGCCTTTTTCAGTACTTCTTCCGGCAGAATCGCCGGACCGGCGGAGAAGTTATATGCTCTCATTT